>NZ_JBEGDB010000020.1:0-55613 GCF_043638955.1 Bradyrhizobium sp. 31Argb
CTATCCTTATCGCCATCCTTACAACTATCTTTTGACATGGTGACCTCGTGACGAAACAATCCACGAGATCTTCCTAGCCGACCAGATCAGCCCTCAGTGCGTGGTCGCCGGATGACGCTCACGATTCAGAGCCCAATCTCCCGTTCGATCCCGATCGCCTGCAGGAACGCCTTGTCGTGGCTGACGACGACCAGCGCGCCATCGAAGTCGCGCAGCGCGCTTTCCAGTTCTTCGATCGCGGCGAGGTCGAGATGGTTGGTGGGTTCGTCCAACAGCAACAATAGCGGCGGTTCCGGCCGCGCGAACACGCAAGCCAAGCCTGCGCGCAGGCGCTCGCCGCCGCTCAACGTATCCACGATCTGCAGCGCGGCCCTGTTGCGGAAGGCAAATCGCGCCAGCGCGGCATGCGCTTCATTGGCTGACAATTCCGGATTGAGCCGGCGCAGATTGTCCAAAATGCTGGTGTCGGCATCGAGCAGGCCGACATGCTGGTCGAGCATCGCGATTCGGTCGGTGCGACGATGGATCGTGCCGGCAGTCGGCTGCGCCGCTCCAGTGATCAGGCGGAGCAGCGTGCTCTTGCCAGTGCCATTGGCGCCGCCGATCGCAACGCGCTCGGGGCCGCGCAGCTCGAACGACAGCGGGCCGAACAGGTGGCGGGCGGCAAAGGCCATCGCCACGTCGTTGAAGGTGAGGAGCTCGCGATTGGCGGGAAGGGCGGTCTTCGGCAGGTCGATCGACAGCGGCGTCACGATCTCCACCCGCGCGCGGGCTTCCTCGAATGCATCCGCGCGCTCGCCGATCAGGCGCTCGGCGAGATGGCCTTCGCGCGCGGCGCTGGCCTCCGCGCGTTCCTTCTCGCGGTCCATGAACATCTTGTCCTCGATGCCCTTGGCGCGCCAGGCTCGGCCGGCCTTGTCGCGGCGCGACTTTCTTTCGCGCGCCTTCTGCGTCGCGCGCTCGGCGCTGCGCAGCGCATCGGCCGCCCGCTCCAGTTCGGTTTCAGCGCGCGAGCGCGCCGCGTCGCGCTGCTCGGCGAAATCAGGCCACGCGCCGCCGAAAATCGTGACGCCAATCGGCGTCAGTTCGACGATGCGGTTGACATGCTCCAACAGCATACGGTCGTGGCTTGCGACCACGATGCCGCCTTGCCATCGCACGAGCAATTGCGCCACCGCCTCGCGGCCGTCGGCATCGAGATTGTTGGTGGGCTCGTCCAGCAGCAGCACGTCAGGTGCCTGGATCAGCAGCCGCGCCAGCGCGAGGCGCGTTCGCTCGCCGCCGCTGAGCGACGCTACCGCGCGATCGAGCGATAGGGCGGGCAGGCCCACTTCCACCAACGTGGTCTGTAGTCGTGCTTCCAGTGTCCAGTCAGCCGCGCTGGCATCCTCGAGCGTGCCATCACCGCGCTCGAGCCGGTGCAGCCGCGCGAGCTCGCCATCGACGCCGAGGGCTTGCGCCAGCGTCGCCCGCCCGTCGGCGATCTGCGCGAGCATGCCGATCGATCCGGCACGGTGAACCGATCCGGCTGCTGGTTCGACCTCGCCCGCGATCAGGCGCAGCAGTGTCGATTTGCCGCAGCCGTTGCGTCCGACGATGCCGGTGCGCTCGCGTCCGATCGCGAGCGTCAGCTCATCGAACAGTGGGCGGCCCTCAGGCGCGTGAACCGAGATGGAATCCAGGACGACAAAGGCAGGCATGGAGAGCTTCCGAAATGGACAGGTTTCGCGGCGCGGTTCGCTTGGCGATATCCATTTCGCTCTCCACTCTGGTTTGTCGGTGAAGCCGGTGCCAGAGCACCGGCTATCTACAACGGATCAGGCTTGCGGCCTGTTGTCCGGTACCTGGGTCGTCGTCGCGGCGATTGCGCGCGAACGGAAATACTCCAGCACGAAAAGCCGGATCGCGGACGACAGATTGCCCTGCTGGCGATTGCTGTCGATCTCGCCGACCAGCTCCGACAGCGTCATGTTCCGGAGGCCCGAGATTTCCTTCATGCCATTCCAGAACGCTTCTTCCAGGCTGACGCTGGTCTTGTGGCCGGCGACCACGATCGAACGTTTGACGACGGGCGATTTCATGATGCGTCTCCGCCGTCGATGCGATGCTGATCCAACAGCTTCTTGTCGCGCGCGTTACGAAGCTCATCCGCTTTCCGTTCAGACTTGTTGCGACCAAATCGTGCGCGGTTGGTTTCAGCCTGCTTCGCAGCTTCTTTGCGCTGCTCTTGTTTTCTTACTCGGTTCAAATTGATCACGTGCCCCATGCCCACCCCATCATCCAGCGATCCCGAAGCGCAAATGCCTGTTGGCGAAACAGCCGCAGCCAAGTTGCGCGCAAGCACAGCACATGCCCATCCGAAATCACTATATAGCGCCTAGTGATAGCATCAAAAGGTTAGCTTCGCCCCGCGAAAACCATATATTTCGCCGCTGTCCCATGCGTCAACGCAACGCCCGTTGCAACCAATCTCATTCTTTAGGCGTTATGATCCATAATTATATCAGTCGAGGGGCTGCGCTAATTCGTAGCGCGCCAGCACATCCTATCACCGCTTTTTCCCGGGAAAATTATGCAATTCGCGGTTCACTTAACCCGGATGTGTCATTTTGCCCGGCTGCACCAGGGAATCGAATTCACGTTCCGATACATAGCCGAGCCGCAACGCCTCTTCCTTGAGCGTAGTGCCACGCGCATGTGCTGCTTTCGCGACTTTCGCGGCGTTGTCGTATCCGATCTTCGGCGCAAGCGCAGTGACGAGCATGAGCGATCGCTGCATCAGCTCGCCGATGCGTTTCTCATCGGCACGTATCCCGACCACGCAATGCTCGGTGAAGGAGCTGATAACATCCGACAGGAGCTGAACGGAACTCATCATGCAATATGCCAACACTGGCTTGTAGACGTTCAGCTCGAAGTGTCCCTGGCTGCCCGCGATGGTGACGGCGGTTTCGTTCCCGAAGACGTACGTGCATACCATCGTCATCGCCTCGCATTGCGTCGGGTTCACCTTGCCCGGCATGATCGAGGAGCCCGGCTCGTTCTCCGGCAGGATCAGTTCGCCGAGGCCTGAGCGCGGGCCCGAGCCGAGGAAGCGGATGTCGTTGGCGATCTTGAACAGCCCGGTCGCCACCGAATTGATCGCACCGTGCACCAGCACATAGGCGTCGTTGGAGGCCAGCGCCTCGAACTTGTTCGGCGCACTGATGAACGGCAGCTTCGTGATCTTGGCGACGTGCCTTGCGAACAGTCTCGCAAAGCGTGGCTTGGAGTTGAGGCCGGTGCCGACAGCGGTGCCGCCTTGCGCCAGCGGCAGGAGATCCTTCGCCGCTGTACGCAGCCGCGCGATGGCGCTCTCGACCTGCGCGGCATAGTCGGAGAATTCCTGACCCAGCGTCAGCGGCGTCGCATCCTGGGTGTGGGTGCGGCCGATCTTGACGATCTTCGCGAACGCTTTCTCCTTGCGGCGCAGCTCGCGATGCAATTCGCTGAGCGCAGGAATCAGCCTGCTGAAAATTCCCTGCGCCGCTGCGATGTGCATCGCCGTCGGAAACGAGTCGTTCGACGACTGGCTCATGTTGACGTGGTCGTTGGGATGAACCGGTTTCTTCGCGCCGAGTTCAAAGCCGAGCAGTTCGTTGGCGCGGTTGGCGATCACCTCGTTGAGGTTCATGTTGGTCTGCGTGCCCGAGCCGGTCTGCCACACCACCAGCGGGAAATGATCGTCGAGCTTGCCTTCGATCACTTCTTTCGCGGCGCGCGTGATCGCATTGGCACGGCGCGCGTCGATCAGGCCGAGCTCGCGGTTGGTGAGCGCTGCCGCCAGTTTCACGATGCCGAGCGCATGCACGATCTCGATCGGCATGCGGTCGCGGCCGATGCGGAAATTCTGCCGGGAGCGTTCGGTCTGCGCGCCCCAATAGCGGTCGGAGGCGACGTCGATCGGACCGAAACTGTCGGTCTCGACGCGGATGGTTTTGTTTTTTTGTGAGGAGGATGTTGATCGAGCCATTGCCAATGTCCGTTGCGCCGTGAAGCGGCGTAACGTTCATTCTACAGCGTCGACGATTGATGCGTGTTTAGATTATTTCTTGCGGAAGCGGTCGAGCCGAACCACCTCGGCGCCTTCGCTCGGCTTTTCCGAGTCTTCCTTCTCTTCCGAAGCAGTCTCGGCCGCCTGCGCAGGCGGCGATGGTGCAGGCGAAGCCGCAGGCAGCTTGGGCTCGGGCTTCTCGGGCGCGACCTCCTCCTCGGACGGTTCGAAATGCAGGCCGAACTTCACGGAGGGATCGAGGAAGCTCTTGATGGCGGCGAAGGGCACGACGAGCCGCTCCGGAATGCCGCCGAACGAAAGCCCGACCTCGAAACGGTCATCCGTCACCACCAGGTCCCAGAACTGGTGCTGCAGGATGATCGTCATCTCCTGCGGATACTGCGCGAGCAGCCGCGGCGAGATCTTCACGCCGTCGGCGTTGGAGATGAAGGTGATGTAGAAATGATGCTCGCCGGGAAGTCCGTGCTCCGCGGCGTCCGCCAGCACGTGGCGCACCACCCCGCGCAGCGCGTCGCGCGCCAGCACGTCATATCGGATGTGATCGGTCGCCATGATGGTCCTGTCGCGTTCAAAAATGGCCGGCCGCATGCCGGTCGCCCGACTCGCCTTTAGCAATATGGTATCCCGGCCACAAGCCAAGGTCAGCAGGCCTTCCGGATCGAATTTGCGGCGCAAGCACCCGCTTGGGATGCACGCACTTTACCATGCAAATGTGAAGTGGAGGCTTCTGTTGCCAGGTGCCTCCGAACCCCGCCTAGCGGAGCTTAACCCGCTAGGGCTTTAAAGTGGTCTTTCAAACTGCGTTACGCAGCCTGAGCAACCGGAGCATAGTTGTCGTTGGCAACTATTGCATTGGCCCGATATCGGCGGAACCATACCGAGAAAAAACACGCCCTTTACGCCCTCGTCGATCCTATTTCGCCCCCGCCGGAACCCACGGCTCTCGGTTCCGCATGGGCTCTGGTGGAGGCGCCGGGTACCGCCCCCGGGTCCGAATGGTTTATTTCGACGGTCATTTATTTCCATAGCCGGCAAGCCGGCACTCCCAATATAGGGGGTAAAGCAACGGAAAAACAGGCCCTTGGCGGCCCCATCCCGGCGTTTCATGCATGGAACGGCTTCGGTTTATCGCCTTGGCCGGCGGGATGCGGCATTTTAGGGTCTTGCCATGTCCTCCGATTCTCCGCCGGCCGCCGCCCCCGTGGCGGACCTTCCCGCCTCGACCCCGCCCATCCAGCCCAGTCTGGGGGAACTGTTCGTGGCCTTTGCAAAAATGTCCCTGGCCGGCTTCGGCGGGGTCCTGGTCTGGGCGCGCCGGGGCATCGTCGAGCAGCACCGCTGGATGACCGCGGACGAGTTCAACGAGACCTTCGCCCTGTGCCATTTCCTGCCAGGGCCGAATATCGTCAATCTGTCGTTCGTGTTCGGCTCCCGCTTCCGGGGGCTCGCCGGCGGGATCGCGGCCTTTGCCGGGCTGGTCGGCCCGCCGATGCTGATCGCGATCGTGCTGGCGGCGCTCTACAAGCATTACGGCGAGCTCGAAGCGCTGCGGCGGACGCTCGCCGGCGTAGCATGCGTCGCCGTCGGCCTTCTGCTGTCCGTGATGCTCAAGATGACGATGCCGCTGGTGAAGCGGCGCGATATCGCCGGGCTCGTAGTCCTCATGGCGGTCTTCATAGCGATCGGGGTGTTGCGGCTGCCGTTGGCGGAGGTGCTGCTGGTCGCCATCCCCGCGAGCCTAGCCGTCACGCTGCTGATTCGCCAACGGGGGCGGGCATGAATGAGGATATGAATCCGATTGCGACGCTGATCTGGACGTTCGGCCTGATGTCGCTGTTTGCCGTCGGCGGCGCCAATGCGGCCATTCCCGAAATGCACCGGATCGCGGTCGAAGTCCACCACTGGATGACCGACAAGGAGTTCGCCGACGTCTTCGCGATCTCGCAATTGTCGCCGGGGCCGAACGTGCTGATCGTGACCCTGATCGGCTACTCCGTCGCCGGCATCGCGGGGGCACTGGCGGCGACACTCGCGATGTGCGGGCCGACCGCGCTGCTTGCCTATTATGTGAGCGGGCTGCTCACGCGCTCGCGCCATTCGCGCTGGCCGGCGATCATCCAGGCGGCACTGGTTCCGCTTTCGATCGGGCTGATGGCCGCGAGTGGGTTCATTTTGGCCCGGACTTCCGACCAAAGTTGGATTGCCGCTCTTACGACGGTGATAACGGCCATTGTTGCCTTTGCGACGCGGCTTAACCCTTTTTGGCTGTTGCTGGCCGGGGGCGTCCTCGGTTTCGCTGGCGTTATTTGACGAAAATCGCTAGGCAAGGCCGGGGCGGGTTGCAAATCCAGCCGATAGAATAACAGGGCCCGCGGTGCGGGCACGGAGGAGACATGCATGGCCGAAACGATGGGCCAAACCGCATCAAGCACACGTAACACGAACGCCGCCATCGGCATTTTCGTGCTGGCGCTGGCGCCGCAGCTTTTCGAGCTGGTGTGGTCGTTGGGCACAATCTTCGGACTGGGCACGGGCCGCGGGCCGGCGCAGGTGCTGCTCGCCCATGGCGGAGCGCTATTGTCCGCCGCCCCCAACGCGGTGTTCGGATCGGTCGCCGCCGACGCCAAGAAGGGCTTTTCCTCGGATGTGCTGCTGGCGCTGATCTATTCCTATCCGCTGTTTGCGGTTGCGATCGTCACGCTGTTCGTCAAGATTCGCGCGCCGCAGGATTATATCGGCGGCATCGTGCTGATGGCGCTCGCGCTACTGGCGCTATGGGCCTCGAGCGATCTGCAGGGCATGCGCGGCTTCTCCTTCGGCGCCGGCACCGCACCGCGGATGTTCGGCGTGCTGTTGGTTGGGCTCGGCGCCGGCATTGCCGTGACGGGGCTGTTCACCGAGGGACCGGGACTGGCGCACTATTCCTGGCGCGGACCGCTGTTCGTTTGCGCCGCGATCGTTTTCTTTGCATTGGCGATCCGTCCACTCGGTTTGGTGGTGTCGGCCTTCGCAAGCTTCATGATCGCGGCACTGGGCACGCATGAAACACGATGGATCGAGGCTGTCATCGTCGGCGCCTGCCTGACGCTCGGTTGCGCGCTCCTCTTCCCCTATGTGCTGGGGCTGCCGATGCCGATGTTCCCGCGTTTCCTGATCCAGTGAGGGCGTGATGGTCGATCTTTTTGCTAATCTCGCCCACGGTTTTGCCGTCGCCTTCTCGCCGATCAATCTGTTGATGTGCCTGATCGGCGCGCTTGTCGGCACGCTGGTCGGCGTGTTGCCGGGCATCGGCACCATCGCCACGGTGGCGATGCTGCTCCCGATCACGTTCGGGTTGCCGCCGGTCGGCGCGCTGATCATGCTCGCGGGCATCTATTACGGCGCCCAATATGGCGGCTCGACCACCTCGATCCTGGTCAATATCCCGGGCGAGGCGACCTCGGTCGTCACCGCCCTTGACGGCCACCAGATGGCAAAACAGGGCCGCGCCGGCCCGGCGCTGGCGATCGCCGCGATCGGCTCGTTCTTCGCCGGCTGCGTCGCCACCGTCCTGATTGCCATCCTGGGCGCGCCGTTGACAAAACTCGCGCTGGCGTTCGGGCCGGCCGAATATTTCTCGCTGATGGTGCTCGGCCTGATCTTTGCGGTGGTGCTGGCAAAGGGCTCGGTGCTGAAGGCGATCGCGATGATCGTGATGGGGCTGCTGCTGTCGATGGTCGGTTCCGACATCGAGACCGGCGCTTCCCGCATGGCCTTCAACATCCCCGAGCTCGCCGACGGCCTCGGCTTCGCCACCGTGGCGATGGGCGTGTTCGGCTTCGCGGAGATCATCCGCAACCTCGACCACGGCGCCGAGATGAGCCGCGATCTGGTGCAGCAGAAGATCACCGGCCTGATGCCGACGAGAAAGGACCTCATCGACTCCGCGCCCGCGATCGGACGCGGCACGGTGCTGGGATCGATCCTCGGCATCCTGCCGGGCGGCGGCGCCGTCATTGCCTCCTTCGCCGCCTATACGCTGGAGAAGAAGCTCGCCAAGGATCCGTCGCGGTTCGGCCGCGGCGCGATCGAGGGCGTAGCTGCGCCGGAGAGCGCCAACAATGCCGCGGCGCAGACCTCGTTCATCCCGCTGCTCACGCTCGGCATCCCGCCCAATGCGGTGATGGCGCTGATGGTCGGCGCGATGACGATCCACGGCATCGTGCCGGGGCCGCAGGTGATGCAGAAGCAGCCGGATCTGGTCTGGGGCATGATCGCCTCGATGTGGATCGGCAATCTGATGCTGGTCATCATCAACCTGCCGCTGGTCGGCATCTGGGTCCGGCTGTTGCGCGTGCCGTACCGGCTGATGTTCCCCTCGATCGTGATCTTCTGCGCGATCGGCATCTACTCCGTGAACAACGCTCCGGTCGACGTCGTCCTTGCCGGCGTGTTCGGCCTGGTCGGCTACTGGCTGATCAAGCACGATTTCGAGCCGGCGCCGCTGCTGCTCGGGATGGTGCTCGGGCCGCTGATGGAGGAGAACCTGCGCCGGGCGCTCCTGATCTCGCGCGGCGACTGGAGCGTGTTCGTCAGCCGCCCGTTGTCGGCGGTGCTGCTGGCGATCGCCGCAGGACTGCTGGTGCTGGCGGTCCTGCCGACCCTGCGCGCCAAGCGCGACGAGGTGTTCGTGGAGTCCGAGGGCTGAGGTTAGCCTGCGTCGGCGTGTCGCAGGCGGAAGTCGTATCGACTCCCCGAAGTTCGTTATGAAAGGAAATGCCGGCCGTTTGGCCGGCATTTTCGTTTAACGGACATCAGGGGATCTCGATGAATTGGTATGGTCGCTCGCTTGCGAGTGCTTCTCTCGCGCTGGCAGCCTTGCTGTCGGCTGTCGTCGCGCCAGCACGCGCGCAGGACTATCCGACGCGCAGCATCACCATGATTGTGCCGTTCGCGGCTGGCGGCCCGACCGACGTCATCGCGCGCATCGTCACCGGCCATATGGCGCAAACGCTCGGCCAGAGCATCATCATCGAGAACGTGGTCGGAGCTGGCGGCACCACGGCGAGCGCACGCGCGGCGCGCACCGCCAATGACGGCTATACGCTGATCACGGGGCACATGGGGACGCACGCGGCCTCGGTGCCGCTCTATCCCAATCTGGCCTACCATCCGGAGAAGAGCTTCGAGCCGGTCGGGCTCCTGGCCGGCACGCCGATCCTGATCCTGGCGCGCAAGGACTTTCCGCCGAAGGACCTGAAGGAATTCGTGACTTACGTGAAGGCCAACGCCGAGAAGGTCAACGCGGCGCATGCCGGCGTCGGTTCGGTCTCCCACGTCTCCTGCCAGCTCCTGAACTCGGTCCTCGGCATCGAGCCGGTCGGCGTGCCCTTCAACGGCACGGGCCCGGCGATGAACGCGCTGGTGGCCGGGCAGGTCGACTATATGTGCGACCAGATCGTCAACGCCGTGCCGCAGATCAATGCCGGCACCATCAAGGCCTATGCGATTGCGACCCCCGAGCGGAACCCGTCGCTGCCGAATGTTCCGACCACGGCGGAGGCTGGTCTGCCGGCCTTCCAGGCCCAGGCCTGGAACGCGATCTTCGCGCCCAAGGGGACACCGGCGCCGATCATCGCCAAATTGAACGCGGCAGCCGTCAAGACGCTGGACGACGAAACCGTCCGCAAGCGCCTGCTCGAGCTCGGCAGCGTCATCCCGCAGCCGGCCGACCGCACGCCGGAGGCGCTGGGGACGCTGGTCAACAACGAGATCAAGAAGTGGACCCCGGTGCTCAAGCCGGCTGGCTAGAGTGACCCCGTAGCCCGGGTGGAGCGAAAGCGCAACCCGGGGACACCTCGCTGTCATTCCGGGGCGTCCGAAGGACGAGCCCGGAATCCATCGGGCGGCATGCGCCAGCGGCGAAATGGATTCTCTGATGTGCAATTGCACATCATAGCTCGCGCTCCGCGCGCCCCGGAATGACAGCGAGCGGTCCCGGGTTGCGGACGTGGAGAAGGGCGGAACGCGGGTTCCGCCCTTGTCGTTTAAGAACGGGCCATCATTTTTCCGGGTATAATCGCCAGGGAAGGCCGAATCGCCGTGTCGACGGCCGTTTGTGGCCGGTACATTCGCCGTTCCCGAAAGGCCCGAAGCTCACGCCATGAACCAGTATCACGACCTGCTCGAACGCATCCTCGCCGATGGCGCGGAGAAGCACGACCGTACCGGCACCGGGACGCTGTCGATCTTCGGCCACCAGATGCGCTTCAACCTGTCGGCCGGCTTCCCGATGCTGACGACCAAGCGGCTGCCGCTGAAGGCGATCGTGCATGAACTGCTCTGGTTCCTCGCCGGCGACACCAACATCAAATATCTGCGCGACAACGGCGTCACCATCTGGGACGAATGGGCCGACGCCAATGGCGATCTCGGCCCGGTCTACGGCTCGCAATGGCGCTCCTGGCCGGCGCCCGACGGCCGCAGCATCGACCAGATCGCGAACGTGATCGACATGATCAAGCGCAATCCGGATTCGCGCCGCCTGATCGTCAGCGCCTGGAATCCGGCCGACGTCGACAAGATGGCGCTGCCGCCCTGCCACTGCCTGTTCCAGTTCTATGTCGCCAACGGCAAACTGTCCTGCCAGCTCTACCAGCGCTCCGGCGATGTCTTCCTCGGCGTGCCCTTCAACATCGCCTCCTATGCGCTCCTCACCATGATGGTGGCGCAGGTGACGGGACTGAAGCTCGGCGATTTCGTGCACTCGCTCGGCGACACGCACCTCTATTCCAACCATATCGAGCAGGCGCGGCTGCAGCTCACGCGTCCGACCCGGCCGCTACCGGTGATGAAGATCAATCCCGACGTGAAGGACATCTTCGCCTTCCGCTACGAGGATTTCAAACTCGAGGGCTACGACCCGCACCCGCACATCAAGGCCGAAGTCGCGGTGTGAGCTTAAGGATGTCGCTGACCATCCGCCGTGCGCGTGCCGATGAAGCCGGGCTCGTCTACGCGCTCGTTCGCGAGCTTGCCGAATACGAGAAGCTGCTCCACGAGGTGAAGGCCACCGAAGCCGACATTGCCGAGGCGCTGTTCGGCGACAATCCGCGGCTCGCGTGCGACATCGCCGAGTGGAACGGGGAGCCTGCGGGCTTTGCGCTCTGGTTCGTCAATTTCTCCAGCTTCGCCGGCAAGCACGGGATCTATCTGGAGGATCTGTTCGTCCGCCCGGCGCTGCGTGGCAAGGGCATCGGCAAGGCGCTGCTCGTCCATCTTGCGAGGAAATGTGTCGCCAACGGGTGGGCGCGATTACAGTGGGCGGTGCTCGACTGGAATACGCCCTCGATCGAATTCTACAAATCGCTCGGCGCCGTCATGATGGACGAATGGACATTGTGCCGCGTCACCGGTCCGGCGCTGCAGGCGCTGGCGGATGGGGCGCGCTGATGGAGATCGTGCTGATCGCAGCGGTTGCCGAGAACGGCGTGATCGGGCGCGGCAATGCGATCCCGTGGCGCTTGAAGAGCGACCAGCAGCGCTTCAAGGCCATCACCATGAACAGGCCGGTGGTGATGGGGCGCAAGACCTTCGAGTCCCTGCGCAGGCCGCTCCCCGGTCGGACCAACATCGTGGTGACGCGCGACGCGAACTATCGCGCTCCCGGCGCGATCGTCACCCAGTCGTTCGAGAACGCCCGCGCGATCGCGCTCGGCGATGCGCTGCGGCGTTTCGCCACCGAAATCGCCGTCATCGGCGGCGCCGAGATCTACGCGCAATGGATCGATAGCGCCGACCGGCTCGAAATCACCGAAGTGCATGCGCGGCCGGGAGGCGATACGCATTTCGCCACAATTGACACGGCGAAATGGGAAGAAGTGGCGCGGGTGCGAAATCCGGCCGGGCCGACCGACAGCGTCGATTTTTCCTATGTGACATATAGTCGGCGTGTCCAGCGTTAACCCCGCTAGCCAATGTTTGCATTGACAATTATGTCCGCAGGCATAGCTCGTTCAGCTTGGAAGCTTGCGTTGTAAGGGGCCATTCGGTCCCCTATAAAGCCGGGCGGACTGACGAGGCCGGGCGTCCATCAATCCATCCCGGGCTTGCCGAGGAGAAGCTTTAATGCCGTGGAAGAATCAAGGCGGGGGGCCGTGGGGCTCGGGTCCGAAGGGCCCATGGGGCTCCGGTCCACAATCGGTCGGGCCGCGCCCGCCGGATCTTGAGGACCTCCTGCGCCGCGGCCAGGACCGGCTGCAGCAGCTCCTGCCCGGCGGCCATTTCAGCAGCATGGGGATCGCGCTTGTCGTCGTCGGCGCGCTCGCGATCTGGGGCCTGTCCGGCTTCTTCCGGGTCCAGTCGGAAGAACTCGGCGTCGTCCTGCGCTTTGGCAAGCACGTGCGCACGGTGCAGCCGGGCTTGAACTATCATTTGCCCTATCCGATCGAGACAGTGCTGCTGCCGAAGGCGCTGCGCGTCTCCACCATTTCGATCGGCATGACCCTGATCGACGACCCGGCGCGGCGCGGCCGCACCATGCGCGACGTGCCGGAAGAGAGCCTGATGCTGACCGGAGACGAGAACATCGTCGACGTCGATTTCACCGTGCTGTGGCGGATCAAGCCCGACGGCGTCGGCGACTTCCTGTTCAACATCCAGAACCCCGAAGGCACCGTGAAGGCGGTGGCGGAGAGCGCCATGCGCGAGGTGATCGGCCGGTCACAGATCCAGCCGATCCTCACCGGCGCGCGCACCACCACCGAGCAGAACGTGCAGGAACTGATGCAGAAGACGCTCGATACCTACGGCGCCGGCGTCCTGATCACCCAGGTGCAGATGCAGAAGGTCGATCCGCCGCAGCAGGTGATCGACTCGTTCCGCGACGTTCAGGCGGCGCGCGCCGACCTCGAGCGGTTGCAGAACGAGGCGCAGACCTATGCCAACCGCGTGATACCGGAGGCGCGCGGCCGCTCCGCCCAGATCGTGCAGGCGGCCGAAGGCTACAAGGAGCAGGCGGTGGCGGAGGCCAAGGGCCAGAGTGCGCGCTTCCTGAAAGTCTATGACGAATACAAGAAGGCCCCCGACGTGACGCGGCAACGCATTTACCTGGAGACGATGGAACGCATCCTCGGTGGCTCCGAGAAACTGGTCTATGACGGCGGCAACGGGTCCGGCCAGAACATCGTGCCGTATTTGCCGCTGAGCGAGCTGACGCCGCGGCGTCCGTCCGCCACCACCGGTCAGCAGCAGGGCGGAGGCACGCGATGAGGTCGCCCGTCACCGGCATTGCCGCGCTGATCATCCTGCTGGTGCTGGTCATCATCGGCTACAGCTCGGTCTTCACCGTGCAGCAGACCGAACAGGTCCTGGTGGTCCGGCTCGGCGAGCCCGTCCGCGTGGTCACCGAACCCGGCCTCAACTTCAAGGCGCCGTTCATCGATTCCGTGATCTCGATCGACAAGCGCATCCTCGACCTGGAAAACCCGTCGCAGGAAGTAATCGCCTCCGACCAGAAGCGGCTGGTGGTCGACGCCTTCGCCCGCTACCGCATCAAGAACGCGCTGCGCTTCTATCAGAGCGTCGGCACGATCCAGGCGGCCAACGTGCAGTTGACGACGCTGCTCAACGCGGCGCTGCGCCGCGTGCTCGGCGAGGTCACCTTCATCAACGTCGTCCGCGACGAGCGCGAGAGGTTGATGGCGCGGATCCGCGACCAACTCGACCACGAGGCCGACGGCTACGGCATCCAGGTCGTCGACGTCCGCATCCGCCGCGCCGACCTCCCGGAGCAGAACAGCCAGGCGGTCTACCAGCGGATGCAGACCGAGCGTCAGCGCGAGGCGGCCGAATTCCGCGCCCAGGGCGGTCAGAAGGCGCAGGAGATCCGCTCCAAGGCGGATCGTGAGGCAACCGTCATCGTCGCTGAGGCCAATTCGACCGCGGAGCAGGTGCGCGGCGAGGGCGACGCCGAGCGCAACCGGCTGTTTGCCGAAGCCTATGGCAAGGATGCGGATTTCTTCGCGTTCTACCGTTCGATGTCGGCCTATGAGAACGGCCTGCGCGCCAACGACACCCGCTTCCTGTTGCGCCCGGACTCCGATTTCTTCAAATATTTCGGCAGCGCGTCCGGCCGTCCGCTGGCCGTCGGTCCGTCGGCAACGGCCGCCGCGCCGAAGCAGCAGTAACCGCATCACGAGGGCGAAGCATCCGCTTCGCCCCTTAGCCAAGAAGAAACGCCCGGACGAGAGGTCGCCATCCGATGAGGTCCATAGCGTTCGCCGACTTCCTCATCGGTGTGGGAATTCTGTTCGTGCTCGAGGGCCTGATGTTCGCGGCAAGCCCGAACTGGATGCGGCGCGCGATGAAAAGCGCGCTGGCAACCCCGGACAATGTGTTGCGCGTGGTCGGGATCGGATCGGCGGTGGGTGGCTTGATCCTGATCTGGCTGGTGCGGCGCTGAGCATCGTTGCGAACTCTCGGGTCGTCATGCCCGGGCAAAAGCGCGAAGCGCGTCTTCGCGCAGATGTCCCGGGCATCCACGTTCTTCGCCGCCGTCGCAAAGGGCGTGGATGGCCGGGACCCGGCTACGCCAAGGCTTCGCCGGGCACGCCAGTGTTGGTCCGGCGAAGCGACAGCGAAGACGGACAAGCCCGGCCATGACGGAAAAAATTGGCTGGCCGGAACTTATCGGCTCAACGCAATCGTGAGCCGCAAGGCGCCGGTTTTTCGCCGAAATGGTTGTCTCAAATGCTTGCGCGGCCACCCCGTTCGGGCGCACTGTGGGTGGAATATCGTATTTCCTGGAGAGAAGCTGACATGACCGGTGCCAGACCCGCCTTGAGCCGTCGCCTGCGCCTGATGGGAGCCGCGATTGCCATCGGCGCCGCCGGCGTGCTTGCCTCAGTGCCAGCGGCCTTCGCGCGAGGACCCGACGGCATCGCTGACGTTGCCGAAAAGGTGATCGATGCGGTCGTGAACATCTCGACGTCGCAGACGGTGGAGGCCAAGGGCGGCGGCGCCATGCCGCAACTGCCGCCGGGCTCGCCCTTCGAGGAGTTCTTCGACGACTTCTTCAAGAACCGCCGTGGCCCCGGTGGCGGCAAGGGCGGGGACAAGAACGGCGAGTTTCAGCCGCGCAAGACCAACTCGCTCGGCTCCGGCTTCATCGTCGACACCGCAGGCATCGTGGTGACCAACAACCACGTGATTGCCGATGCCGACGAGATCAACATCATCATGAACGACGGCACCAAGGTTAAGGCGGAGCTGGTCGGCGTCGATAAGAAGACCGATCTCGCCGTCCTGAAGTTCAAGCCGCCGAAGCCGCTGACTGCGGTGAAGTTCGGCGATTCCGACAAGCTCAGGCTCGGCGAATGGGTAATCGCGATCGGCAACCCCTTCAGCCTCGGCGGCTCGGTGACCGCCGGCATCGTGTCGGCGCGCAACCGCGACATCAGCCAGGGTCCCTACGACAGCTACATCCAGACCGACGCCGCCATCAACCGCGGCAATTCGGGTGGACCGCTGTTCAACCTCGATGGCGAAGTGGTCGGCGTCAACACACTGATCATCTCGCCGACCGGCGGCTCGATCGGCCTCGGCTTTGCCGTGCCGTCGAAGACGGTCGCTGCCGTCGTGGATCAACTGCAGAAATTTGGCGAGCTGCGCCGCGGCTGGCTCGGCGTCCGAATCCAGCAGGTCACCGACGAGATCGCCGACAGCCTCAACATCAAGCCGGCGCGTGGCGCGCTGGTCGCGGGCATTGACGACAAGGGGCCGGCGAAACCCGCGGGCATCGAGCCTGGCGACGTCGTGGTCAAGTTCGACGGCAAGGACGTCAAGGATCCCAAGGATCTCTCGCGCGTCGTTGCGGACACCGCCGTCGGCAAGGAAGTCGACGTCGTCGTCATCCGCAAGGGCAATGAGGAGACCAAGCGGGTCACGCTCGGCCGGCTCGAGGACACCGACAAGGTGCAGCAGGCCAACGCCAAGACCAAGGACGAGCCGGCGGAGAAGCCGGTGACGCAGAAGGCGCTCGGGCTCGATCTTGCGGTGCTGAACAAGGATCTCCGCACCAAGTACAAGATCAAGGACAGCGTGAAGGGCGTGATCATCACCGGCGTCGATGGTACCTCCGATGCCGCCGAAAAGCGCCTGTCCGCCGGCGACGTCATCGTCGAGGTCGCGCAGGAAGCGGTCGCGAGCGCCGCCGACATCAAGAAGCGCGTCGACCAGTTGAAGAAGGACGGCAAGAAGTCGGTCCTCCTGCTCGTCTCCAACGGCGACGGAGAACTGCGCTTCGTGGCGCTGAGCGTGCAGTAACGCGCCGCAGGGCGTTCCGCGCTCGACTGTCATACTCCGCGAAGGCGGAGTATCCAGTAATCGCCGGCGTGAATAACAGGCCGCGCTGGAATACCGGGTCAGCCGCCTTCGCGGGTGACGACGGGTGAGGGCCTATCCCTCGACGAATTCATCCCGCCGATAGCCCTGTGCGTAGAGCAGCGCGGTGAGGTCGCCGTGGTCGATCCGCGCTGCCGCGGCCGCTGCGACCGCGGGCTTGGCGTGGTAGGCGACGCCGAGGCCGGCGGCCTCGATCATGCCGAGGTCGTTGGCGCCGTCGCCGACGACCAGCGTGTCGATGGCATCGAGGTCGAAGGCCTCGCGCAGCTCGATCAGCGTGGCGAGCTTGGTGGCGCGGCCGACGATTGGCTCCTTCACCTCGCCCACGAGCTTGCCGTCGCGCGCGATCAGCTCATTGGCGCGGTTCTCCTGGAAGCCGATCTTGGCGGCGATCGCGTTGGTGAACAGCGTGAAGCCGCCCGAGATCAGGCAGGTCCAGGCGCCGTTGGCGCGCATGGTCATCACCAGTTCGCGGCCGCCCGGCGTTGGCGTGATGCGCTTTTCCAGGACCTCGTCGACCACGCTCACGGGTAGGTCCTTCAATAGTGCGACGCGCTCGCGCAGCGCCGGCTCGAAGGCGATCTCGCCGCGCATCGCGCGCTCGGTGATTTTTGAGACATGCTCCTTCAGCCCGGCGAAATCGGCGAGCTCGTCGACGCATTCCTGACCGATCATGGTGGAGTCCATGTCGGCGAGAAAAAGCTTCTTGCGCCTGAAGGCGCGAGGCTGCACCACAATATCGATCGGCAGGTCGCCGCGCGCCTGTTGCAGGCGGGCTTCGATCGCCTTGATATCCTCGCTGCCGTCAAAGGGGATGTCGACGGCGACCTCGTCGAACAGCCACTGCGCCGCGCCGGGCGAGGGCAGGACGGCCAGCGCGCCGTCGACGATGGTGGAGTCGAGCGCCGGATTGGCGGGATTGCAGATGAGGGTGGCGACGAGCGACATGGCGGCGGCTTCGCAAGCTGGGACAAGAGCGGTGCTTATCGCAGGGCCGACCGCCAGCGGCAAGTCGGCGCTGGCACTCGACCTTGCGCAAAGAGCTCGCGGTGTCGTGATCAACACCGACTCGATGCAAGTCTATCGCGACCTCCGCATCATCACGGCGCGGCCGACGGTCGAGGAGGAGGCGCAGGTCGCGCACCGGCTCTACGGCCATGTCGACGCAGCCACAAATTTCTCCGCCGGCGCCTGGGTCGCGGATGCCGCGAAGGTGCTTTCCGAGGTGCGCGCCGAGAACCGGCTGCCGATCTTCATCGGCGGCTCGGGCCTGTATTTCAAGGCGCTCACCCATGGGCTGTCGGCGGTGCCGGCGATCGCTGCCGAGGTACGCGAGGGCGTGCGCGCTCGGCTCGAACGTGACGGCGTCGAGGCGCTGCATGCGGAACTCTCCCGGCGCGACCCCGCCTATGCCGAGCGCCTGAAGCCGCGCGACCGCACCCGCATCGCCCGCGCGCTCGAAGTCGTCGAGGCGACCGGCCGCTCGCTGACCGAATGGCACCGCGACGGCCTGCCGCCGCTATTGCCGCCAGGCGAATTCACCGCCCTGTTCCTCGCCCCCGAGCGCGACCAGCTCTATGCGCGGATCGATGCCCGGTTCGAGGCGATGCTGAACGCCGGCGCGCTGGACGAGGTGGCAAAGCTCGCGGCGCGCCATCTCGATCCCTTGCTGCCGGCGATGAAGGCCCACGGCGTGCCGGCCCTGATCCGGCACCTCAACGGCGAGATCAGCCGCGAGGAGGCGTCCGAGATCGGCCGCGCCGACACCCGCCATTATGCGAAACGGCAATTCACCTGGTTCCGCCACCAATTGCCGGAATTCGAATGGGTGGCGCCCGAAGCGGCGAGAGGATGGCTGGAGGCCAGCGTCATTCCAGGGCGCGAAGCGAACCCGGAATCTCGAGATTCCGGGTCTGGTCCTTCGGACCATCCCGGAATGACATCGTCGTGAGTCTGGTCGCGCATGGCTGGGAGCAGCAATTTCGCACTCGCCGAAGGCCAGGAACCCCGCTACATTACGAAAAGTCGCGCTGAACGCGTCCCTGCCTTGACATTCGGGCATTGGTCGGTATGTTCGCGCAACCTTTGGGAAGCCTGAGCCGCCTATGCGTAACATTATTACCAAACTCATCGTCGTCGTACCCAGGCACACCGCCGGGGATGGCTAGCGGCCATCTGACAGACAGGCGGTGTGCATGGGGCCTCTCGGGCCCTTTTTTATTTCCCAAATCAAAGACTTAACGCCGCGCCAAGACAGCGCATCCGGAGCCAGCCATGAAAGACAAGAGCCACGATCCGAACCAGATGACGGGAGCCGCGATGATCGTCCGCGCGCTGATCGATCATGGCGTGCAGCACCTTTTCGGCTATCCCGGCGGCGCGGTGCTGCCGATCTATGACGAGATCTTTCAGCAGAGCGAGGTCGAGCACATCCTGGTGCGCCACGAGCAGGGCGCCGGCCACGCCGCCGAGGGCTACGCGCGCTCGACCGGCAAGCCCGGCGTTGTACTGGTGACCTCCGGCCCGGGCGCCACCAACATGGTGACGGCGCTGACCGACGCGCTGATGGATTCGATTCCCCTGGTCTGCATCACCGGCCAGGTGCCGACGCATCTGATCGGCAACGACGCGTTCCAGGAATGTGACACGGTCGGCATCACGCGCCCCTGCACCAAGCACAACTGGCTGGTGCGCAACGTCAACGATCTCGCGAAGGTCCTGCACGAGGCGTTCTATGTCGCGACCTCCGGCCGTCCGGGTCCGGTCGTGGTCGACGTCCCGAAGGACGTGCAGTTCGCGGTCGGCACCTACCATCCGCCGCGCAAGTCCGACGTTCACATCTCCTACGCGCCGCGCGTCAAGGGCGATGCGGCCCAGATCCGCAAAGCGGTGGCGCTGCTCGCGTCCGCCAAGCGTCCGGTGATCTACAGCGGCGGCGGCGTCATCAATTCCGGCCCCGAGGCCTCCAAGCTGCTGCGCGATCTCGTCGAGTTCACCGGCTTCCCGATCACCTCGACCTTGATGGGCCTCGGCGCCTATCCGGCCTCGGGCAAGAACTGGCTCGGCATGCTCGGCATGCACGGCACCTATGAAGCCAACATGACCATGCATGATTGCGACGTCATGCTGTGCGTCGGCGCGCGCTTCGACGACCGCATCACCGGCCGCACCGATGCGTTCTCGCCGGGCTCGAAGAAGATCCACATCGACATCGACCCGTCCTCGATCAACAAGAACATCCGCGTCGACGTGCCGATCATCGGCGATGTCGGCAACGTGCTCGGCGACCTGCTGCAGGTGTTCAAGGCGGAAGCGAAGCGGCCGGACATCAAGGCGTGGTGGCAGCAGATCGCGCAATGGCGCGCGCGCAACTCGCTGTCCTACCGCAAGAACAACGACATCATCCTGCCGCAATATGCGATCCAGCGCCTGTTCGAGCTGACGCGCGGCAAGGATACCTACATCACGACCGAAGTCGGCCAGCACCAGATGTGGGCGGCGCAGTTCTACGGCTTCGAGGAGCCGCACCGCTGGATGACCTCCGGCGGCCTCGGCACCATGGGCTATGGCCTGCCGGCCGCGGTCGGCGTGCAGGTGGCGCATCCCGACAGCCTCGTCATCGACATCGCCGGCGACGCCTCGGTGCAGATGACGATCCAGGAAATGTCGACGGCGGTTCAGTATGAACTGCCGATCAAGATCTTCATCCTCAACAACCAGTACATGGGCATGGTGCGGCAGTGGCAGCAGCTTCTGCACGGCAACCGCTTGTCGCACTCCTATACCGAGGCGCTGCCTGACTTCGTCAAGCTCGCCGAGGCCTATGGCGGCGTCGGCTTGCAGGTGATCAAGCCGGCCGATCTCGATGGTGCGATCAAGGAGATGATCGCGATCAAGCGCCCGGTGCTGTTCGACTGCCGCGTCGCCGCGCTCGAGAACTGCTTCCCGATGATCCCCTCCGGCAAGGCGCACAACGAGATGCTGTTGCCCGAAGAGGCGACCGACGATGCAACCGCGACCGCCTTCGCCGGCGGCAAGGCTCTGGTGTGATGATGACGTCTTCGCCGCGAGGCACCTTCTTCACCTCGCCCCGCTTGCGGGGAGAGGTCGGCACGCAGCGCCGGGTGAGGGGGACTCTCCGCGAGTCCAACTCTCACCGTTCTCGCGGAGGCAGCCCCTCACCCCAACCCTCTCCCCGCGAAGGGCGGGGAGAGGGAGTCACTTGTGAGATGGACTGATGTTCGACCTTGGACAGCTCGAGCGCGCGCAAGCGATTGTCGGCACAGCGGTGCCGCCGACGCCGGTGCATGCCTGGCCGCTGCTAGCTGAGCGGCTGGGTGCGGATGTCCTGGTCAAGCATGAGAACCACACGCCGACTGGCGCCTTCAAGGTGCGCGGCGGGCTCGTCTATCTCGATCGTCTGAAGCGCGAGCAGCCTGATACGCCGGGGATCATCTCGGCGACGCGCGGCAATCACGGCCAGAGTCTCGCCTTCGCCGCGCGCCGTCATGGGGTGCCGGCGACGATCTACGTGCCGCATGGCAATTCGGTCGAGAAGAACCGCGCCATGCGTGCGTTTGGCGCCGAGCTCGTCGAGCACGGCCAGGATTTTCAGGCAGCGCGGGAGGAGGCGTTCCGGCGCGCCGAAAGCGCAGGCCTGCACATGGTGCCGTCGTTCCATCCCGACCTGGTGCTGGGCGTTGCGACCTATGCGTTGGAATTGTTCAAGGCGGCACCCGATCTCGACCTGCTCTATGTGCCGATCGGGCAGGGCTCCGGCATCTGCGGCTGCATCCGCGTCCGCGATCTCCTCGGCCTGAAGACCGAGATCGTCGGCGTGCAGTCGACGGAGGCGCCGTCCTATGCGCTGTCGTTCGCGGCCGGCACCGTCGTCACCACCGAGACCGCCAACACCCGCGCCGACGGCATGGCGACCCGCATTCCCGATGCCGACGCGCTCGCGATGATCCGCAAGGGCGCTTCCCGCATCGTGCAGGTTACTGACGACGAGGTCGGTGCCGCCATCCGCTGTTACTGGACCGACACGCACAACCTCGCCGAAGGCGCCGGCGCCGCCGCGCTCGCGGCCGCGCTGCAGGAGCGGGACGGGATTCAAGGCAAGCGCGTCGGCCTGGTCCTGAGCGGCGGCAATATCGATTTCGACCTGTTCCGCCAGTGGGTCGGAACGGACGCCGCCATCGCCGAACGGGCGATGGCGTGACAGCATTCCTTGAGGGGACGACCATGAACCAGCCCGCATCCGCCTACTTCCTCGAAGAGCGCCACGACCCGAACGAGTCGCACACGCTCTCGGTGCTCGTGCAGAACGAACCGGGCGTGCTCGCGCGCGTGATCGGGCTGTTCTCCGGCCGCGGCTACAACATCGAAAGCCTCACCGTCTCCGAGACCGAGAGCCAGAAACACCTATCGCGCATCACCATCGTGACCACGGGCACGCCGATGGTGATCGAGCAGATCAAGCATCAGCTCGACCGCATGATCCCGGTCTACCGCGTCGTCGACATGACGCTGTCGGGACGCTCGATCGAGCGGGAGCTGGCGATGGTGAAGGTGCGCGGCACCGGCGACCACCGCGTCGAGGCGCTGCGGCTCGCGGATGCGTTTCGGGCACGGGTCATTGATGCCACTACCGAGAGTTTTGTGTTCGAGATCACAGGCAATACCGCCAAGATCAATCAGTTCATCGACCTGATGCGCCCGCTCGGCCTGGTCGAGGTGTCACGCACGGGCGTTGCCGCGATCGGACGCGGGCCGGAAGGGATGTGAACCATGTTGGCGCGCGACTGGTACTACACGCAAAGACGCCGGGTCGGCATCGATACCGCGGTCGCCTCGATCTATGGCCGCCATGACGATGCCGATCTCCGCGCCCGCCAGACGCTCAAGATGCTCGGCGTCGAGCCGGGCTGGCGCGTCGCCGATATCGGTTGCGGCAACGGCGTGCTCGCCTGCGAAGCGGCGCTGATGGGCGCCGACGTCGACGCGATCGACATCTCGCCGGCGATGCTGACGCTCGCCAACATCTACGCACGCGACCGCAGGGCGCGCATCCGCACCCAGCCGGCGGGGCTTCTGAGCTTCGCCTATCAGCCGAATTCCTATGACCTGATCGTCAGCGAATTCACGCTGCATCATTTGCCGGATTTCTGGAAAGCGGTGGCGCTGTCGCGGATCTTCAACGCGCTGAAGCCGGGCTCCGAGTTCTATCTGCGCGACATCGTGTTCGTCAGCATGCCCGACGGCGTCGAGCGCGACGTCGAGGGCTGGGCCGATTTTTCCATCAAGAACCATGATTTCGAGCGCGAGGGCGTGATGATGCACATGCGCGACGAATATTCGACCTTCGGTTGGGTCATGGAACGCATGCTGACCGAGGTCGGCTTCACCTTGGTCTCCGCCGACTACCACGCGCCGCTGCACGGCACCTATCTCCTGCGCAAGCCGAAGCTGGAACAGAAGAGCTAGAAACAAAAGAGCTGGAAAAGACGAGCCAATGAAACCGGCCGACGTCTGCATCGCCGTCATGGTCGCGGTGATCTGGGGGCTTGCCTTCGTCGCGAGCCGGCTCGCGCTTGACGAATTGCCGCCGGAATTGATGACGGCGCTGCGCTTTGGGATCGCGGCGCTGCCGTGCCTGTTCCTGCGCAAGCCGAAAGTGTCCCGGCCGCTTCTGATCGCGATCAGCCTGAACCTGTTCCTCGGCCAGTTCCTGGCGCAGTCGATCGCCATTGCGCATGGCATGCCGGTCGGGCTCACCAGCGTGATCGTGCAGAGTCAGGCGCTGTTCACGATCGCCTTCGCCGCCATCATTTTCAGCGAATGGCCGAGCCGGATGCAGATGGTCGGCATCGGCATTGCCGCGATCGGCCTCTTGATGATCTCCGGCACCGTCGGCCATGATTTCAGTGCCGGCGCGTTCGCGATCCTGATGATCTCTCCGGTCTGTTTCGCGGTTGGCAATCTCCTGCTGCGGCCCGCGCAGGGCGCACGTATGTTCGATCTGTTCGCATGGCTGTGCCTCTGCGCCGCCGTTCCCTTGTTCGCGTTGTCGCTGATCACTCTCGGCCCGAAGCCGACCTGGCAGGCGTTGTCGCAGATGTCGATGACCGGCATCGTCTGCATGCTGTTCATCGGCGGTGTCTCGACCAGCGTCGCCTATTGGCTGTGGGGCCGGCTCTTGCGCGACTATCCGGCGGCGCAGGTGGTGCCGTTCGCGCTGCTGGTGCCGTTCGTCGGCTCCGCCGCCTCCAGCATCGTGTTCGGCGAAAGGTTCGGGCCGCTGCGGCTTGCGGGCATGGCCGCCGTGATCGGCGGCATCGCCGTCATGCTGCTTTCGAAACCTCCGCAACCCCAGGCGAAGATCGCATGAGTGGTGCCATGTCGCAGTCGGTTCTGATCGCCTTCGTGATGTTCGCCGTGGTGATGTTCTTCACGCCGGGGCCGAACAACATCATGCTGCTGTCCTCGGGATTGACTTACGGCTTCCGCCGCACGGTGCCGCATATGGCGGGCATCACGGTCGGATTTGCATTCATGGTCGGCGCCGTCGGCCTTGGCCTCGGCACCGTCTTCATCGCCTATCCCGTACTGCAGACCATCCTCAAATATATCGGCGTCGCCTACCTGATCTATCTCGCCGCAGCGATCGCGATGGCCGAGCCATCCTCGCCGGAATCCGGCGACAGAAGCGGCCGCCCGATGACGTTCTGGGGCGCGGCCATGTTCCAATGGGTCAACGCCAAAGGCTGGGTGATGGTGATCGGCACCATCACCGCCTATGCGGCGATTGCCGCATTCCCCTGGAATATCGCGATCCAGGTCGGCTTGAGCCTGATCCTCGGCACCTTGTCCTGCATCGCCTGGGCGCTGTTCGGCACCGCGCTGCGGCCGATCCTGACCTCGCGCCAGGCCGTGCGCGCTTTCAATATCGTGATGGCGATCCTGTTGCTCGCCTCGCTCTACCCGGTCTTCATGGACGCATGATGCCGCACCGCGCCATGCGAGAACGGGGTTTCCCCTGAGCCGGAAAATGCTCTAGACAACGCCGGAAAATTCGCGGGCGTCCGGCGGTCTGATCCACCTGAAAAGCCCAAATCCATCGGCCGATGTTCGGCCCCCTCAAGAGGAAACTACGATGCGAGTTTACTACGATCGCGATGCCGACCTGAACCTGATCAAGGGCAAGAAGGTCGCTATCGTCGGCTATGGCAGCCAGGGCCACGCCCACGCGCTCAACCTGAAGGATTCCGGCGTCAAGGAAGTGTCGATCGCGCTGCGCCCGGGCTCGGCTTCGGCCAAGAAGGCGGAGGCCGCCGGCTTCAAGGTGCTGAGCGTGGCGGATGCCGCCAAATGGGCCGACCTCGTGATGATGCTCACCCCCGACGAATTGCAGGGCGATATCTATCGCGAGCACCTGCACGACAACATGAAGAAGGGCGCCGCGCTGGTGTTCGCGCACGGCCTCAACGTGCACTTCAACCTGCTCGATCCGCGTCCCGATCTCGACGTCCTGATGATCGCCCCGAAGGGCCCCGGCCACACCGTGCGCTCCGAATATCAGCGCGGCGGCGGCGTGCCCTGCCTGATCGCGATCGCCAAGGATGTCTCCGGCAACGCGCATGATCTCGGCCTGAGCTATGCCTCCGCGGTCGGCGGCGGCCGCGCAGGCATCATCGAGACCACCTTCAAGGAAGAGTGCGAGACCGACCTGTTCGGCGAGCAGGTGGTGCTCTGCGGCGGCCTGGTCGAACTGATCAAGGGCGGCTACGAGACGCTGGTCGAAGCCGGCTACGCGCCGGAGATGGCCTATTTCGAGTGCCTGCACGAAGTGAAGCTGATCGTCGACCTGATCTATGAAGGCGGCATCGCCAACATGAACTACTCGATCTCCAACACCGCCGAATACGGCGAATACGTCACCGGCCCGCGCATCGTGACCGCGGAGACCAAGGCCGAGATGAAGCGCGTTCTCGCCGACATCCAGGGCGGCAAGTTCGCCCGCGACTGGATGCTGGAGAACAAGGTCAACCAGACCTCGTTCAAGGCCACCCGCGCCAAGCTCGCCCAGCACCCGATCGAGGAAGTCGGCGCCAAGCTGCGCGACATGATGCCCTGGATCAAGAAGGGCGCCCTGGTCGACAAGACGAAGAACTAAGCCGCAATCGTAGGGTGGGCAAAGCGCAAGCGTGCCCACCCTACGCACTCCGCTCGTGATGGTGGGCACGCTTCGCTTTGCCCACCCTACGGCTTCGGCTTCTATCGCACCGCGACGACACCGTCATCGCGAGTGCAGCGAGGACCGAAGGCCTCGTGCATTGTGCGCTGGTAGTGCTCCTCTGAGGTGCTCCAGCGCAGGTTGGCGAGAAACTTCGTGTCCGCTCCAGCGGGATATCGGAGCCGCAAGCCTTGGTCCGTCGCTGCCGCGTAGACGGCTGCAGCCACCGCTTCGGTGCAGAATGCCGTCGGATAGTTCGCCATCCTTGCGAAGCAAGCCTGGGCGAAATCGGTGTATTCGGCGGGGATGAGGCCCTCCATCCGCGCGGTGCCGTTCGCGGTGAAGTTCGTGGTTGGCGCATAGCCGGGCTCGACCAGACGTGCCTTGATGTTGAACGCGCCCAACTCGTATGAGAGGGATTCCGTGAAGCCCTCCACGGCGAACTTGCTGGCGGCATAGATTGCGACCAGCGGCATCACGCCGACCGTGACGCTGGACGTGACGTTCACGATCACGCCGCGCCCCTGCTTGCGCATCGAGGGAATGATGGCCCGACACGCGGCGATCACGCCGAAAGTGTTGGTCTCGAAAATCTCGCGCGTCGTTCGGTCGGGAGTTGCTTCCACGATCGACGCGAGGCCGAGGCCGGCATTGTTCACCCAGACGTCGATCGCGCCGAATGCGGCAACGGCGGCTTCGATCACATCAGCAATGCTCTTCTCGCTCGTGACGTCGAGCGGCAGCACCTTGAGACGCTCCGAAGCCCCACCGAACACGGCAGGGTCCGGATGCCGCATGGTGGCTACAACATTCCAGCCCCGTTCGAGAAAGAGTTGTGTGGTCGCCTTGCCGTAGCCTGACGATGTTCCGGTGATGAGAATGGTCTTTGGCATGCGCCTCTCCATCGTTTCGATGGGGCCCTATCTAGACCTCTCGAAAGGACGATCTATAATCAACCGACGCAAAATGATCATGGATCGTCCACGATGGACCCTTTGAGCGATACCATCGCTCTCCTTCGCCCCAGCACGGCAATCGCCAAGCCCATCACAGGCCGGGGGCGCTGGGGCGTCCGCTATGCGGCGCATGACGCGCCGGGCTTTACGATCATTTTGCGGGGCGAGTGCTGGATCACACTCGAGGGCAAGGAGTCTGTGAAGTTTCAGAAAGGGGATTTCCTGCTCCTGCCATCGACCCCGGCCTTCTCGCTCTCCAGCCATCCGGGGCTCAAATGTGAGCTCAGGGAGCCGGTGAACGCCGCTGTCCGCCATGGAGATCAGGAGGGAGAACCTGACTTCGTCTCACTCGGCGGGACATTCCGGATAGAGCAGGTCAACGCGCCTCTGTTGCTCGCTCTGCTTCCCGGCTTCATTCATATCCCTGCGTCCGAAGGGCGGACGGGCAGGCTTGGGCGCGTGATCGAACTCGTCGTGGACGAGTGCGCGTCCGACGATCCGGGAAAGGAGATGATCCTGCAGCGCTTGCTGGAGGTTTTGCTCGTGGAGGCGCTCAGGTGGCGAAGAATCGATCCCGATGCCGTTGCCACAGGCGTGCTCGATGGCATGCGCGATCCGGTCCTCGCACGTGTCCTGCGCGCGATGCATGCTGATGTCCGGACCGGCTGGACGGTCTCGGACCTCGCCGGGATCGCCGGCATGTCCCGGTCAGCGTTCGCAGCGCGCTTCGCTGACGTTCTCGGGTGCGGGCCGGCCGAATATCTGACGCGCTGGCGGATGGCGCTGGCGAAGGATGCGCTCATCCGTGGCGCGAAGGGGCTGGACCGGATTGCCGACGAAATCGGATACGAATCCGCGAGTGCGTTCAGCACGGCATTTCGGAAGCGGCTGGGCTGCTCACCCGGACGCTTTGCACGATCTTGCGCCGGGAACGGCTCTCAGTAGCGGTCCCCCCCACCCAATGCGCGAATAACGGCTCGCCATGACGGCCGCGATCAGCTCGCCGCCGTTCGCCCCTCCGCCGGCTTCTCGATCCGGTTGTGGAGCTGCCAGAAGCGCACGGTGCGCTGGGCGGTCTCGATCGACAGGCGGCGGAAATCCCGCTGTGCCTGCTCCATGGTTTGGGCGGAGATCGGCTGCGCCGCCGGGCGGTTGCTCAGGATCGTCTCCACTGTCGGCCAGTTCAGCCTGGCCGCGCGGCAGGGGATCAGGATCAGGT
Organism: Bradyrhizobium sp. 31Argb; assembly: GCF_043638955.1. Lineage (NCBI taxonomy): Bacteria > Pseudomonadati > Pseudomonadota > Alphaproteobacteria > Hyphomicrobiales > Nitrobacteraceae > Bradyrhizobium > Bradyrhizobium sp. 31Argb. The sequence goes on from NZ_JBEGDB010000020.1 coordinate 27,846, forward strand.
CGGAGCGGTGCCCCTCCATCAGCCGCGCGATCATCTCGGGCTCAACGTCGTTGAGCAGCGCAATCGCGACGATCACCTCGTCGAACTTGCCCGCTTCGGCGAACTGGAACACCGCCGCATCGTCCAGCTCGTTCAGCTCCTTCATCAGCTTGACGAGCTGTTCGGCAATGCCGAAGCTGCGTCGCACCGCAGGCTCCTCGCGCGCGATCTCGTCGAGCACCTCGCGGATCTCCTCCTGCAGCGCCGGCGGCGCGATCGAGAGCAGGCGGGCGCGCACGGCGTCCTTGGCGCGGTGCAGCAGCTCGCGCAGGAATTTGGTCGGAAGATCGATGCGCAGTCCCAGGATCTCGACCAGCTGGTCGTCGCTTTCCGCGTGCGCGACGATGCCGGAATAGCCGGCTTCCGAGAAGCGCGCGCCGGCATTGTTGGCGAGCCGGCGGATCACGCGCACCTCGCCGCGATCGACGATCACGTCGGTGACTTCTTCGGGAATATTGGCGCGGCCGGAGATCGCAAGCAGGTGATCCTGTCCCTTGGTGCTGGCAACTTCGACCAGCGTCTCCGTGGAGACGCGGCTCGAATGCGCCAGCACTTCGCCGGCGACCTCGATCTTGTCGTCCTTTGCCAGGTGCTGGATTACCTCGAACGGCGCGTAGTCGATCGGCGCGAGGCGCTTGCTGAGCTCGGCCTTGGCCCGGCTCTCGACGCGCGTGATCAGGAGGCACAGGACGTCGTCGAAAACCTTGACCTGTTCGTCGCTCAAGCGTTCGCCGTCGTGCAGGAAGAGGTCCGTCACCCGCCGAAGGGTCTTGATCCGCTTCGCCGACGAGCCGTCTCTCACGGCTTCCTCGAGTTCGGCGATGATCGAGTGGGCCGGCTGTTGCGCCATCATTGGAATTGTTCTTGTTGCAGGTTCTCTGGTTGGTTCGGAAGATGGCAAGCGCGGCCTTACGCCCGCGTTAAGCTGGAACCTGATCCTGGGCGGAGCTCGCGGGGAAGGTTAGCAGGACGTAACCAATTCAACTCAAGATCGCCGGATCGTGCCTGCCGCCTGGCTGGATCAAGCATGCGGCCTCCAAACACGCGATCGAGGGTTTTCGGAGAGCCTGCGCCGCGAACTGATGCTGTTCGGCATCGACGTCATCATCGTTGCGCCGGGCGGGGTGAAGACGCCGATCTGGGACAAGGCGGAAGAGGTCGATAATTCCGCCTACCAGAACTCACCCTATTTCTCGGCGCTGCAGCGGATGCGGAAATGGTTGCTGCAGTTCCGCTCGACCGCCCTGCCGCCGGAGAAGATCGCCGAGACCATCTTCGATGCGCTGACGTCGCCGAACCCAAAGGTGCGTTATCAGATCACGCCGGATCCGATGCAGCACATCATGGTGTCAATCCTGCCGAAGCGCACGCTCGACCGGATCATCGCCAAGCGTCTCGGCCTGATGCCATCAGCGTGAGCATGCCGGCGACATGTCATGCCCTCGCCGCATTCGCCCGTCACCGGAGCTTGCATGTCCACCATCGGCAAGAACCATGCGGAACTGACCGCGATCGCCAATGACGCGCTGCGCAGCCAGCCGGGATGCGAGACGGCGCAAGTTGTCGCTGTCTCCGCCCGGCCGCATGCGAGTGCGGGCCGCAATTGGGAAATCCCGAACGTCGTCCTCGGCGACAGTCTGATCAGCGACGTCGACCGCGCCGTCATCACCGTGCATCACCAGCTCGGCCGCAGATTCCATCTCGTCGGGGACCAATCCTAGAGCGTTTTCGAGCCAAGTACGGCGTGGCTCTCAAATCGTCAGCTTATCGGGGCAGATCGGAAGTGATCGCCAGACGATCAAGACGACGCTTTTGACCCATTAGCGAACATGGAGCGAAGTGGGGTTCAAAGCTCGGCGGTAGTCGGACTAATGCGACGCCCCGTCGGTGTTGGGAAACGTGATGGCCACCCCAAGCTTGTCGCCAAGGCCGACATTTTGCTTTGTGTCCAACGGTAAACAGGACACTCAACGAACACCCAAGGGATGGGTGAGTGGGGTTTCGGCTTTGCCTTTTTTCGTGTAGCATTGTCGCATGGACGAAGCGGAGACTTTGTTTGTGGCCCTGCGTCAGTCGGCCTACGACGACGTGGTGGAGATGCTCGAGCGCATGGTGCGGGATGCCCCCGATCATGCCTTGAACAGGATGAACGCACTTGATCTCGCGGCCCGCAACGGTATCGATGAGGAGCGGGTCATTGCCGCGCTCCTGAATGCGGTGGGGCTCGGCATTTTCGAGATGACGTGGAACGTCATGTGCCCAAGTTGCGCCGGTGTTCTTTCCGCTAATAAGAGCCTAAAGACCCTGGACCGGGCGCAGTATAATTGCGCTTTCTGCGCCGCGGGCTATGAGACGACGCTCGACAACCTGATCGAGGTGAGCTTCACGGTAAGCCCGCGCGTTCGGAAGATCGCGGCCCACAATCCCGACGAACTGTCCGCGGCCGAATATTATCGTCAGATCTTCTGGAGTTCGGCCATCGATCTCCCAGCCGATCTGGAGAAGCTGCTGCAGGAGGTCACGCTCGAAAGCGTCGACTTGCCGCCAGGAGAAAGGGCCATCCTTTCGTTGCAATTGCCGAAGGGCACGTTGATCGTATTCGATCCCGTGACGCATACGGCCCAGTTCCTTGATGTCGGCGGCGAGGAGGCGAGCGAGCGCCAGAACCTGTCCGTGATCTTCAACAAGGTCCAGGTTCCGGTCGACACCATTGCCTTGCGCCCAGGGCCACTGCGCCTGGCTTTGGAAAACCGCACCGAAAGTCGCGTGTTGCCGGCTATATGGGTGGCGAACCAGGCGCTGAACGACCTCCTGAAGCGACGCAAGCCCATTCTCAATGCAAAGCGCCTCCTCACCAATCAGACCTTCCGCGACATCTACCGGACCGAAACGCTCGCCATTGGTCAGCGTCTCAAGATTTTGAGCCTGACTTTCCTGTTCAGTGATCTCAAGGACTCCACTGAACTCTATGAGCGCGTCGGTGACCTCGTTGCCTTCGATCTCGTCAACGAGCATTTCAGGCTGCTGCAGGAGATTATCGCGTCCGAAAGGGGGGCCGTGGTGAAGACCATTGGCGATGCCGTGATGGCGACCTTCGAAACGCCTGACCGTGCCATCGCCGCTGCGATCCGCATGCGCGAGGCGATGAGCGATCTTGGCGCCGAGCGTCAGCATCAGAGCCTGCGCCTGAAGATGGGCATCCATGAAGGATCATGCCTCGCGGTCACACTCAATGCCCAGCAGGACTATTTTGGCCAGACTGTAAACATCGCGTCGCGCGTCCAGGGCCTTGCTGCCTCACGCTCGATCGTGGTGACGGAATCGGTGCTGGAAAACGCGCATGCCCGGGCTCTGCTTGAGAGCAACGGGCTAAAGCCAACGCTCAGACGCGTGGCGTTGAGCGGCATCGCGGACAAGGTGTCGGTCTACGAGATCCCTTGAGCGCAACTTAGTCGGTGGGTAGTCGGGCAGCAGGGCGCTACCCGTCAAATGGCCAACTACTAACGAATGTCGGTCTTGGTGGTCGCGCTTCGCCGCAATGGCCCCGAGCACTCAGCGCTCAGGTCCAAAAATGACCCCAACCGGAAATGGTTGCCTCACGAGACCCGCACTGCGTCGGGACGTGGCGGTGTGGGGCAATCAAGAGCCAAAGGTTAAGTTATGTTATCTGGGGCTGTAGTCTGCCGCCCGGCTTTCTCTTGTGCGATAGTTCCTTCTAGCCGCGAGATGTTCTCCAGCAGGCGCTGGCTGGTGAGGACGAGAAAGTAATAACCGAATTGCGGATTTTGAAAGTAGATTTCGAGCAACCTCTCATAAGTTATGGTCAGCACTTGCCCGTCTTCCATGCATTCGACCGTCGCGGTTCGCCGTTTATTGGGAGTAAGGAAGCCAAGTTCGCCCATGAGACGTCCCGGTGGAAGTTCGACGCCGATTTCTGTGACCAAAAACGTTCCTGTGACCGTCAGGAACATTTCGGTGGCTGCATCGTCCTTCTTGAACAATATGTCGCCCCGGCGATATCTGCGTTCGGTCATGAACGGTTTGAGCCATTCCATCGAGGTATCGCCCACCGTCGCGATGCGCGCCTTCTTGATCAGATTGAGCATTTGACGGAGGCGAACGGCGTTGATCGGCAGCAACAGCAGATACAGGAGAAAGGTCGCGACGTTTCCGGAGAGCGCGCCAAAGGCGACGAAGAATGTACAGCCAGCCATGTTCGCGACGCGCAGCGGCACCATTGTCTGCATCAGCAAGGTGGCGACAAAGAAGATGGCGCCAACGAGGGCGAACATGTTGGCAAGCGTGATGTTGGCCAGTACAATTTCGAGCAGCCGGCTGAATAGTGCGTCATAGGTGACGTTGTTGGGATCGAGACCCAGTTGAATCAGAATCTTTGCGATCCTGAGATTGTCCGCCGCCGTATCAAGAATGCGGTTTAGTATCGTCGAAAAGTCTGCCCTGCTGGACTCCATCGGATCATCCCCCGCGCAAAGCCGCCGGTATTCGTCGGATATCGAAGTCGGATAACAACCGTTGAGTAAGATTAGTAGATCATGATCCGATTAAATGGAATCGGATCATGATCTCATCTGTTTGTTTGAGCACGATCTTCGCGCAAAAGCTTCGCGTTTGTCGCGAGGGAAAACCGGTTTCCACTTTTCCGGATCATGCTCTCGCGGTCTCGATGCAATCGATCAATTTTACCCTGAGCGGCGGTGTCGGCAATTACCCGCTCTCGTTGGTCTTGCCGTTGTATCTAACCCTGAGCTGAAGAGAAGTAACGTCGGCTCTTAGGCGACTTTCGCAGGTGGAGAGCAACAGTTTCGCAAAATCGGAACTTCCGAGTTTGGCACTTCCCTGACATTGGTTTCGGACTGCGTTGTGTCCGCTCCAGCAGAACGGACGTGCGGCTGCATCGGGCAGCTTTATCCCAGAGGGCGGCGCCCTCACCGAGCAGATCGCCGACGACCACGAGGCCCGTGGCGATACCGATACGCACCTGCAACCAGGTCGTATGGCCCGCATCGAGCTTGGCCACGGCTTCGATCAAGGCGGGGTCCGCGCGCACCGCCTGTTCGGCGCCCTCCTCATGTGCCGTTGGATTGCTTGCAGGGGACGTCCTTTGCCCGTCTGCCGCACGTGGATTTACCCTGCCTCCCGCCCGCGGCCGCAAATTCATTGCGCATTCATGACGATTACATTACGGTTTTGTGACGCGACGCGGGTTCCGGCTGCGTCGTCCGCCTCCTGGTCACCTCCAGCCAAGGCGAACTACTGCGCCGGGGAATGTTGCGTCGTCAGCCATGGCGCCCGCGCCAAATCAAGGTTCTTCGATTGCCGCGATTGCGGGCGGCTTGGCCGCGATCGGCATCTGGAGCCTGCTCGCCGTCGCCGCGCCACAGATGGCGGCGCTCGCGATCCTGGTGCAGACCGAGACCGATTTCGGCTCGCGCCTCTGCTTCCTCTTGTCCTGGGGTACACTTAACTTCTTCTTCATTGCGCTGCTGCGGCGGCCGGCGCTATCGGGGGCGCTGTCGCTGACGCTGGTGGTGGCGTTGGTGCTGCTCTCGCGGTTCAAGCACGAAGTCGTGCAGATGACCGCGAACTTCGTCGACCTGATGGTGGTCGACCACGACACCGCGTCCTTTCTGCTGACGATCTTCCCGAATCTGCGCTGGTCGTTGATCGGCGCAGGCGCCGTCACGCTGCCCTTGATGTATGCGCTGTGGTGGCTCGATCCGTTTCGCGTCCGTCGCCTGCCGGCGCTGGCCTGCAAGCTGGCGTGCCTTGCCGCGCTGGCCGGATACGCCGTCACCTGGCCGGATGAGGATTGGCGCGGCTATTACGACGACGGCTATCTCTCGAAATTCGCTCGCTCGGGCGTCACGGCGGTTTCCGATTTCATCAACTACGGCTTCATGGAGTCGGATGCGGTCGCGAGCGAGCACCTCAAGATTCCGCTGGTGGATTCCTGCCATCCGGCCGGCCGCCGGCCGAACATCATCCTGATCCACGATGAATCGAGCTTCGATATCCGTGCGGCCGAAGGCGTCAGGATGCCGCCGGGCTACGGCGCGCAGTTCAAATCCTATGACGGCGTGGAGCGAAAATTCCTGGCCGAGAGCAATGGCGGGCCGAGCTGGTTCACCGAATACAACGTGCTCGCGGGGCTCTCCTCGCGCTCCTTCGGCCGTTTCGCCTACTTCGTCACCCGCATCGCCTCCGGCCGCGTCGAGCGCGGGCTGCCGCTTGCGCTTCGCCGCTGCGGCTACAACACGCTTTCGCTTTATCCGGCGTTCGGCGCCTTCATGAGCGCGCGCAGCTTCCAGGCCACGACCGGCATCCAGCGCTTCTACGACGCGCGCGATCTCGGCGCAAAGGATGTCGAACCCGACCGCTTCTTTTACGACAAGGCGCTGCGGCTGATGGCGGAGCAGCCGCCCGGCGCGCCGCAGTTCACCTTCGTCTATCTCGCCGCCAACCATTTCCCGTGGAAGACGCCCTTGCGGGCGGACCTGACGCCGTCCTGGCGCCCGCTCGGCAACACGCCCGTCATCGACGAGTATCTGCGCCGGCAGGCGATGAGCGCCAGCGACTATGCCGCCTTCGTCGCGGGACTGAAGAAGAAGTTTCCGGCGCAGCCGTTCCTGATCGTGCGCTATGGCGATCACCAGCCGGAATTCGCGCCGCATCTTCTTGACCCGAGCCTCGATGCGGCCGGAATCGGCAAGAAGCTCGAGAAGTACGACCCGCGCTATTTCGCGACCTACTATGCAATCGACGCCATCAATTTCGAACCGGTGAAATCGCCGGCCGTGATGGAGACGATCGATGCGGCCTATCTGCCGCTGGTGATCCAGGAAGCCGCCGGCATTCCGCTCGATCCCTCGTTCGAGGAGCAGAAGCACATCATGCTCCGCTGCAACGGCCTGTTCTATGCCTGCAAGGACGGCGCCGAGGCGCGCCGCTTCAACCGCCTCCTGATCGACGCGGGTGTGATCAAGGGGCTGTGAGGGGCGCTATTCCCACTTCTCCGTCATTGCGAGCGAAGCGAAGCAATCCATCTCGCCGCAAGCGGAGGCATGGATTGCTTCGTCGCTTCGCTCCTCGCAATGACGAAGGGATTCACTTCGTCCCGATCTTCTCCCACAGCCAGCGCGCCACCGCGTCCGGCGAGGAGGAGCCATCATTGCCGGCGGCGCGCAAATTCGCTTCCCGCATCGCGGCGATATCGATCCGTCCGAGCAGCGGCTGCAATGCCGCGCGCAGCTTTGCATCATCCTTGCGCTTGGGCGCGAGCAGCATCACCGCGTCATAGGGCGGGATCGCGTGTTTGGGATCGCCGAGCACGACGAGATCATATTTCGCGATCAGCCCGTCGCTGGTATAGCCCGCGATCACGTCGACATCCCCTGAAGCGATGGCGGCATACATGAAATCCGGCTGCATCTGCCGCTGGGTCCGGAACGACAATCCGTAGGCTTGTTTGATGCCGGCCCATTCCGGCCGCGAGAAGAATTCGTAATCGCCGGCGATCGACATCGACGGCGCGAGTGCCGCAAGATCGGCGATGGTGTGGATGCCGAGCGCTTCCGCACGCTGCTTCGGCATGATCAGCGCATAGGCGTTCGCAAAGCCGAGCTCGCCGAGCAGCGTGATGTCCTGTTTCGCCAGGATCGCCTTCAAGTCGGCCAGCAGCTCTTCGCGCGGCCGGATGTCGGTGTGATGGAACTGGTTGGCCCACAGCGTGCCGGAATAGTCGACATAGACGTCGATATCGCCGGCCTTGAGCGCATCGAAGATCACGCTGGAGCCGAGACCGGCGCGCGTGGTCGCGGACAGCCCGTCCGCGTTCAGCCGCTGCGCGATCAGGGCTGCCAGCACATATTGCTCGGTGAAGGTTTTCGCGCCGACGACATAGTTCGACGCCGAGCGCGCCATCGTCGGCACTAGCGTCGCTGCGACCAGCGCCGCGATGCCGACGGCGCCGAGCGCGGCGCGCAGCCGGCTGCGGTGGCGCAGGCCGTTCTCGATCAGCGCCAGGAGCTGGTCGACCGCGAGCGCCAGCGCGGCGGCGGCGAGGCAGCCGAACACGACGAACACCCAGTTCTGGGTCTGCAGCCCAGCAAAGATGTAATTGCCGAGGCTGGTCTGCCCGATCGGCGTCGACAGCGTCGCGGTGCCGATCACCCACACCGCCGCCGTGCGGATGCCGGCCATCATCACCGGCAGCGCCAGCGGCAGCTCCACCATGAACAGCGATTGCCGCGGCGTCATGCCGACGCCCTGCGCCGCCTCCGTCAGCGCCGGGTCGACGCCCGACAGGCCGGTGATGGTGTTGCGCAATACCGGCAGCATCGAATAGAGCGCGAGCGCCAGCACCGCCGGCAGGAATCCGAAGGCGGAGAAATCGAAGCCGAACCAGGACAGCGTCAGCGCCGCCAGCACGAGTAGCAGCGGATAGAAAAGCGCCAGCAGCGCGAGCCCCGGCACGGTCTGCACGATGCTGGCGAAGCCGAGCAGCGCGCCGCGCAGCAGCGGCCGGTTGCGCGCGACGATCGCCAGCGGCAGGCTGACGATGAGCCCGAGCGCGAGCGCAGCCAGGCTCACGCGCACATGGTTGCCGAGATAATCGGGCAGATGTGCGAGCGCCTCGGTCCAGCGCGGATCGGAAAACAGGCTCATGCGGCGCCGTCCCCCGGCAGCAATTTGCCGAGCCGTTCCGCCTGCCGCCGCGGCGTGTGCAGGAGTTTTTCGACGTAAGGGTCGGTGCTCTCGGAAAGCTCCACCGGGGTGCCCTGCGCGAGCAGCCTGCCTTCGTGCATGACGGCGACGCGGTCGGCGAGCAAAAGCGCCTCCGTCATGTCATGGGTGATCATGACGGTGGTCAATTTGAGCCTGCGGTGCAACTCGCGGAAATCATCGCCGAGCGCATCGCGGGTGAGGGGATCGAGCGCGCCGAACGGCTCGTCCATCAGCACGATGCGCGGCCGTGCGGCCAGCGCCCGCGCGACGCCGACGCGCTGGCGCTGGCCGCCGGAGAGCTCATGCGGCAGCCGCTCCCGATACTGCGCGCCATCGAGCTGCACCAGTTCGAGCAGTTCGTCGACACGCGCGGCGATCTCCGCCGCCGGCCAGCCGAGCAGCTTCGGCGTGATGCCGATATTGGCGCCGACGGCAAGATGCGGAAACAGCCCGCCGCTCTGGAAGACATAGCCGATGCGCCGCCGCAAGCGGATCGGATCGACATTGCGCACGTCCTCGCCTTCGACCATGACGCTGCCGCTGTCGGCCTCGATCAGCCGATTGGCTAGCCGCAGCAAGGTGCTCTTGCCCGAGCCGGAGCGGCCGACGATGGCGAGGAACTCGCCCTCGGCAACCTCCAGCGAGACATCGTCGACGGCGACCACGCCGCCGTTGGCGAAGGTCTTGCCGACCTTGGTGTAGGCAATGAGTGGTCCGTTGGACAATGCTGTTCAAACCTCGCGCTGCGGCCCCATCCGGGAGATCACAGATCAACTAGCACGTCGCGATGCCGCGTTGAACTTGTCCGCACGAGAGGCTAAGGCATCCTCCCGAACAGGGAGGGAACGTGGTGGACAAGGCCAAGCCCACAGCCAAGCCCACAGCGGTGGCGCTCGAGGATGCGACGGTGGCGTTTCGCCTTGCGGACGCCCGCGTCTACACCGCCGTCGAGAAGGCGCGCCTTGCGGTCGCGCATGGCGAATTCGTGGCGATCGTAGGCCCCACCGGCTGTGGCAAGTCGACCTTGCTGAACGTGGCCGCCGGCCTGCTGAAGCCGGCCGCGGGCGCGGTCAGGATCTTCGACCAGCCGCTCACCGGATTGAACCGCGATGCCGGCTACCTGTTCCAGGCCGATGCGCTGTTCCCCTGGAAGACCGCGATCGACAATGTCGCGATCGGGCTCGAGATCAAGGGCACGCCGCGGCAGAAGGCGCTGGAACAGGCGCAGGCCTGGCTGACCTCGGTCGGGCTCGGGGCGTTCGCGAACCGCTATCCGCACATGCTCTCCGGCGGCCAGCGCAAGCGCGTCGGGCTCGCACAGGTCCTGATCCGCGATCCAAAAATCCTCTTGATGGACGAGCCGTTCGGCCCGCTCGATGCCCAGACCCGGCAGGTGATGGGCAATCTCCTGCTCGAACTGTGGACCGCCGACCGCAAGGCGGTGCTGTTCGTCACCCATGACCTGGAGGAGGCGATCGCGCTCGCCGATCGCGTCGTCATCATGTCGGCCGGCCCCGGCTCGCGCATCATCGGCGACTGGCGCGTGGAGCTGCCGCGTCCGCGCGATATCTTCGAGGTGCGGCTGGACGAGCAGTTTCACGAACTGCATCGCGAAATCTGGGGCGTGCTGAAGGAAGAGGTGATGAAGGGTTACGCGCAATCAACGCAAGCCGGGGGAGCCGACTGATGTCCCGCGCCGCGCTGCTGCTCTGCCAGCTCCTGGTCGCCGTCGTCGCGCTGGCGCTGTGGCAGCTCTTTGCCACCGTGCCGGTGTTCGGCCGCATCTGGCTGCCGCCATTCTTCTTCTCCAATCCCATCGACGTCGTCAGCCAGATCGTCAATTGGTTCTCGACCGGCGTGATCTGGAAGCATCTTGCGATCACGCTGTGGGAATCGATCCTCGCTTTCGTGATCGGCTCGGCGCTCGGCATTCTGGTCGGCTTCTGGTTCGCGCGCCAGCCGCGCGTCGCCGCCGTGTTCGACCCTTACGTGAAGATGACGAACGCTCTGCCGCGCGTCGTGCTGGCGCCGATCTTCGCGCTATGGTTCGGCCTCGGCATCTGGTCCAAGGTCGCGCTCGGTGTGACCCTCGTTTTCTTCATCGTGTTCTTCAACGTCTATCAGGGCGTCAAGGAAGTGAGCACGACCGTGCTCGACAACGGCCGCATGCTCGGCATGAGCGAGCGGCAATTGATGCGGCATGTCTATTGGCCGTCGGCGCTGTCGTGGATGTTCTCCTCGCTGCATACGTCCGTTGGCTTTGCGGTGGTCGGTGCCGTCGTCGGCGAATATCTCGGCGCCGCCGCCGGCCTCGGCTATCTGATCCAGCAGGCGGAGGGCGTGTTCGACGTCGCCGGCGTATTCGCGGGCATGTTCGTGCTGTCGGCCTTCGTCATCCTGATCGACATGGCCGTGACGCTGGTCGAGCGGCGCCTGCTGGTCTGGCGGCCAACGGTACGCGCATTGTAGGATTGTAGAATCGTAGGGTGGGCAAAGCGCAGCGTGCCCACCTTTCTTGCACCGACCGTGGATGGTGGGCACGCTTCCCTTTGCCCGCCCTACGGGACCGCGCCTCGCGATGACGGCGGAGCTTCTCAACGCCTGCGCGCTGCTTTATCTTGCGGCCAATGGAATGGAGACGATCATGAGGAAACTGTTTGGCCGGTTCGCGGGCGCGCTGCTGGCGCTGGTGCTGACGTCGGGTCTCGCTGCGGCGCAAAGCAAGGTCACGATCGCGGTCGGTGGCGGCGCCTGCCTGTGCTATCTGCCGACGGTGCTCGCCAAGCAGCTCGGCGAATATGAGAAGGCGGGGCTCGCGGTCGAGCTGGTCGATCTCAAGGGCGGCTCGGATGCGCTGAAAGCCGTGCTCGGCGGCAGCGCCGACGTCGTCTCCGGCTATTTCGATCACTGCGTCAATCTCGCCGCCAAGCGGCAGGAATTGCAGGCCTTCGTGGTCTATGACCGCTATCCCGGCCTGGTGCTGGTGGTGTCGCCCAAGCACACCTCAGAGATCAATTCGATCAAGGACCTCGCCGGCAAGAAGGTCGGCGTCAGCGCGCCCGGCTCCTCGACCGATTTCTTCCTCAAATATCTGCTCAAGAAGAACGGGCTTGATCCCACCAGCGCCTCCGTGATCAGCGTTGGCCTGGGCGCGACCGCGGTCGCAGCGATGGAGCAGGGGCAGATCGATGCCGCCGTGATGCTCGATCCCTCCGTCACCGTCCTGCAGGGCAGCCATGCCGACCTGAAGATCCTGAGCGACACCCGCACCCAGCACGACACGCTCGCGGTGTTCGGCGGCGAGTATCCGGGCGGCGCGCTCTATTCGACCGCGGCCTGGGTCAAGTCACACGAGAAGGAGGCGCAGGCGCTCACCAATGCGATCCTCGCCACGCTCGCCTGGATCCATTCGCATTCGCCTGATGACATCATGGCCAAGATGCCCGAGGAGATGGTCGGCAAGAACAAGGAGCTCTATCTCGCCGCCCTGAAGAACACGATCCCGATGTATTCGGAGACCGGCAAGATGGACCCGAAGGGCGCCGACGCGGTGCTGGCGGTGTTCAGCGAAGGCTCGCCGGAGGTCGCCAAGGCCAATATCGACGTCAGCAAGACCTACACCAACAGGCTGGTCGAGCAGGCGAAGAAGACCACGGGGACGGGTGCGAAGTAAGCCCGCCTGATGACGCCACCTTCCATTCATCGGGTCACCTCGCTGGACCTCAAGGTGCAGCCATGGGCGTGGCCGTTCGCACAAGCGCGGCGCGCCGAGATCGATGCGCATTTCGCCGAGGCACAGCGCGAACGGCCGAACCTCTGGAACGGCCGCGTGCTCCTGGGACGCAGCGCCGCGTTCGAAGGCGAGCGCTTGAGCGCGAGCTATTTCGAGACCGATTTCGCGAGCTTCCTCGCCTGGCGCGACTGGGGCTTTCCGGACAAGGGCGTATTCAACGGCTTTGGCATGGGCGCGCTGCTCTCAAGCGACGGCGCGTTCGTGCTCGGCGAAATGGGGCATCACACCTCGAACCCCGGACGGGTCTACTTCCCGTCGGGCACGCCCGATCTCGACGACATCAGGGGCGACATGCTCGATATCGCCGGCAGCGTCGCACGAGAGGTGGAGGAGGAGACCGGGCTCACGCCCGCCGACTACCGCCCCGATGCGCATTGGGATTGCGTCTTCACCGGCGTCGCCATCGCCATGATGCGGATCCTGTATGTCGACATGCCCGGCGATGCCTTGCGCGCGCGGATCGAAAGCAATCTCGCCTTGCAGGAAGAGCCCGAACTGGCGGCGATCCGCCTGGTGCGGGGGGCCGGCGACCTCACCGCCACGATGCCGCGCTTCGTCACCGCGTTCATCGAGATGCATCTGAGCAGGTAAGAAAGGGCCCATGGGCAAGAAATCGAAGCTGCTGGCCGACGAGCTGAAACCTTTCGTGGAGCCGTTCCGCGTCGACGGTTCGGAGCATTTTCACCTCAAATCGCTCAAGACCAATGAGAAAGGCGGCATCGACAAGGTCGTGGGCGAGGAGATCATCGAGGCCAATCGCAGGCGGCTGAACGATTTCCAGGAGAAGCTCTACGCCCAGGACCGCTGGTCATTGCTCCTGGTCTTCCAGGGCATGGATGCGGCCGGCAAGGACTCCGCGATCAAGAGCGTGTTCGAGGGCGTCAATCCGCAGGGCTGCGAGGTCAGCTCTTTCAAGCAGCCGTCTTCCAAGGAGCTCGACCACGACTTCATGTGGCGTTCGATGATCGCGCTGCCCGAACGCGGCCGCATCGGCATCTTCAACCGCTCCTATTACGAGGAATGCCTGGTGGTGCGCGTGCATCCCGAAATCCTCGCCAAGGAAAAGCTCCCGCCGCGGCTCGTCACCAAGAACATCTGGCGCGAACGCTTCGAGGATATTTCGGCGATCGAGCGCTACCTCTCGCGCAACGGCATCGTGGTCCTGAAATTCTTCCTCAACGTCTCCAGGCAGGAACAGCGCGCGCGCTTCCTGGGGCGGCTGGAGGAGCCGTCGAAGAACTGGAAGTTCTCGATGGCCGACGTCAATGAGCGCGCGCTGTGGCCCCGCTACATGGCCGCCTACCAGGACATGATCCGCCACACCGCAACCCGCGACGCGCCCTGGCACGTCGTGCCGGCCGACCACAAATGGTTCGCCCGCGTGGTGATCGGCTCCACCATCGTCAGCGCGCTCGACAAGCTCGATCTGCATTTCCCGAAGGTCGACAACTCCGAACGCAGCGAATTCAAGCACGTCCGCGAGGCGCTGCTGGCGGAAGGGAAGGGCGGGGCGGGGAAGAAGGCCAAGACGGGTAAGGCAGGGAAGGAGCCGAAGTAGCCCTCTGCCGTCATTCCCCGCGAAGGCGGGGAATCCAGTACGCGCAGGCTTCTCGGCTCAAACTCCAGTCTCTGGGATACTGGATCGTCAGGTCAAGCCGGACGATGACAGCTAAGCTCGTGAGCCACCCATCCTGCGACGCTGTCATTCCGGGGCGCGCCTCTTGGCGCGAGCTATGATGTGCAATTGCACATCAGAGAATCCATCAGGCCGCAGGCGCAGGTGGCGAAATGGATTCCGGGCTCGATGCTGCGCATCGCCCCGGAATGACGGCGGCCCCGTATTTAGGTCAGCCCCACTGACCATCTTTTTACCGTTGCGGCGGGGCGCTCACTTCGTCTAGAAACGCGCTCGGAGGTGGCCTCGGCAACCAACCGTCAACGGTTTTGACCGAGATTTTGGCCTCCAAAGGGTACTGGCAATGCTGATTCGCAGCGGAAACGATGGAATCCTGACGGGAACGGCTCAAGTCGCCCCCGCGATTCCGGCTGCGTCGCTGCCGACCCACCTTCTTGGCGGGCTTCTGCTTCTTATCGGCCCCTGAGGGCCGTCTGGGCATTTGCGCCTGGGCACTCAGGGGTTGCGTGAGAACGACAGAAACCCTTCAGCGCTCAGTGATAAGGTAGCGCGACCGACCCAAAGGAACTTTGCAGATGACCACCGCCAACAAGTCCGAGAAGGACCGCGTAATCATTTTCGACACCACGCTGCGTGACGGCGAGCAGTGCCCCGGCGCCACCATGACCTTCGAGGAGAAGCTCGAGGTTGCCGAGCTGCTCGACGAGATGGGCGTCGACGTCATCGAGGCCGGCTTCCCCATCACCTCGGAGGGCGACTTCCAGGCGGTCAGCGAGATCGCCCGCCGTTCCAAGAACGCTGTCATTGCCGGCCTGTCCCGCGCGCATCCGAAGGACATCGACCGCTGTGCGGAAGCGGTGAAATTTGCCAAACGCGGCCGCGTCCACACTGTCATCGCGACTTCGCCGCTGCACATGCGGGTGAAGCTGAACATGACGCCGGAGCAGGTGATCGAGACCTCGATCGCCAACGTCAGCCGCGCCCGCAACCAGATCGACGACGTCGAATGGTCGGCCGAGGACGGCACCCGTAGCGAGATGGATTTCCTCTGCCGCATCGTGGAAGCCGTGATCAAGGCCGGCGCTACCACGGTGAACATCCCCGACACCGTCGGCTACACCACGCCCGACGAGTACACCCACTTCATGCGCACGCTGATCGAGCGCGTGCCGAACTCCGACAAGGCGATCTTCTCGGTCCACTGCCATAACGACCTCGGCATGGCCGTGGCCAACTCGCTGGCCGGCATCGTCGGCGGTGCCCGTCAGGTCGAATGCACCGTCAACGGCATCGGCGAGCGCGCCGGCAACGCCGCGCTCGAAGAGATCGTGATGGCGATCAACGTGCGCAACGACAAGTTTCCGTACTGGAACAGGATCGACACCACGCAGCTGACGCGCGCCTCGAAGCTGGTGTCGGCGGCGACCTCGTTCCCGGTGCAGTACAACAAGGCGATCGTCGGCCGTAACGCGTTCGCGCATGAGAGCGGCATCCACCAGGACGGCGTGCTGAAGGATGCCTCCACCTACGAGATCATGCGGCCTGAAATGGTCGGCCTGAAGCAGTCCTCGCTGGTGCTCGGCAAGCACTCCGGCCGCCATGCCTTCGTCCACAAGCTGGAGGAGATGGGCTACAAGTTGGGTCCGAACCAGCTCGAGGATGCGTTCGCGCGGATGAAGGCGCTCGCCGACCGCAAGAAGGACATCTACGACGAGGACATCGAGGCGCTGCTCGACGAGGAGATCGCCGCCGCCTACGACCGTATCAAGCTGACCTCGCTGACCGTGATTGCCGGCACCCATGGCCCCCAGCGCGCGACCATGAAGCTGGATGTCGACGGCCAGACCCGGATCGAGGAAGCCGAGGGCAACGGCCCGGTCGATGCCGTCTTCAACTGCATCAAGCGCCTGGTGCCGCACGACGCCAAGCTCGAGCTCTACCAGGTGCACGCGGTGACCGAAGGCACCGACGCGCAAGCCGAAGTCTCGGTGCGCCTCGCCCATGACGGTCGCTCGATGACCGCGCGCGCCGCCGACCCGGACACGCTGGTGGCGTCGGCGAAGGCCTATCTCGGCGCCCTCAACAAGATCGTCATGAAGCGCCAGCGCGATATCCCCGCGGCAGTCGCGGGCTAGGGGCCACGCCCACCGCTGTCATTCCGGGGCGCGCGTCAGCGCGAGCCCGGAATCCATCGGGCCGCAGGCGCAGGCGGAGGAATGGATTCTCTGATGTGCAATTGCACATCATAGCTCGATGCTTCGCATCGCCCCGGAATGACAAGAATCAGTGGGGGCGGAAGTGAGCGAACGCCACTTCCAGCGCCCGCATTAACCTTAATCCCTGATCTTTTCCGCTCACCGTTCCGCGGTGTTCACTTCCGCCGCCAAGCCGCCGCATTGAAACTTAGCCTTCGATCTCCGATGAAACGCGAGATCAGATGAGGGCGGCTCTCATCCTTGTTGGCCTCGGTACGCTTGCGGTGATGGAGATGCAGACTCCGCCGCGCGCGACGAAGTCTGTCGAGACGCAGCCTGCTCAGGCAACCCTGAGCTTCGCGGCATCTGGCGATACGCTGACCGCAGCAGACCGGAACGAAATCCCGCATACGCAGCAGCAGGCGTCGGCCCAGCAGATCTTCTCTCCCGAACCAATCGCGCCGCCGGTTCAATCCGCCGCGGTTGCACCGGAACCCGCGCCGATCGTTGAAGCGACTGAGCGCGCAGTCCCAGCCGCAAAACCCGCTGTCGTGCTGCCGAAACCTCGACCGAAGCAACTGCCCAAGCACGAGCTTGCCAAAGCAACGGCAAAGACCACGCGTTCCAAACCGACTGTCGAGGCCAAATCCTGTCAGCCCGGCGCCTTCGACGGCCTGTTCAAAGCATTGAGCCTGCCACTGGGATGTCAGACCTAGCGCAACAATCCTTTGCCTTCGAAGGGGTGGCTGACGCCAGGCCGCGGCATCCCATGCCCAGGTCCATGCCGAAGTCCATGCCCACGTCGAACCCGGCAGGCCGCGCAGTTGAAATCAGGCCGCCTGACCCGGATGAGCGTCGGACGATTGTGCCGGCGCGGCAGTGGCGGTCGATCGAAGCCATCTCCATCGTGCTGGCGGTAGCGATCGCGTTGGCCGTCACGGCAAGCCTGTTCTTGTTTCGCGACGTTCAGTTGAAGGACGAGGCGATCGATCAGGCCGCGATCAGGGCGCTGGTCGAGCGCATCATCACGGCTGAATCAAACGGCGACCCGAATGCCAGGAACAAGCGCTCGAGTGCGACCGGAGCCGCTCAGTTTCTCGACGACACATGGCTCGAAGCCGTTCGAAGACACCGACGCGATCTGGTCCAGGGACGCAGCGACAAGGAAGTGTTGGAGCTGCGTCGAGATGTCGGGCTTGCCCGAGAAATCACCGCACGCACGATCGAACGAAATGCCGCGATGCTGAGCAAGCGCGGCCTGCCGATCACGCCGGGTTCTCTCTACCTCGTGCATTTTGCCGGACCGGCAGGCGCGGTGGCGTTGCTGACCGCGGCGGAAAACGCCGACGCCGCTTCCCTTATGGCCGCCGCCGACGTGACGGGCCGCACCACCCGCGAGAAGCTGGTCAATGCCAATCCGTTCCTCAAGATGCTGACGGTGGGCGATCTCAAAACCTGGGCCGATCGCAAGATGGTGGTGGGCAATTCACCCGGGTGATCGTGAGACGCTGTCATTGCGAGCGAAGCGAAGCAATCCATGCCTACGCTTGCGGCACTATGGATTGCTTCGCTCCGCTCGCAATGACGATGTGGATACTTTGGGTGCGACAAATCAACCCGACGGGCAAATCAGCAGAAACGTGTCCATCCCTCACGCGAAAAATAATCCGCTTTCGCCGTCGGGCAAATCAATGATTTAACTCCGCGCGTCTCACCCGAATGAGGGGCGGATCGCGATCGTCACGAACGTTGCGGTGAGATGCGGTGGACGCGGGTGTCACGACTGACGAGCGTGGCACGCGTGGACGGCGAAGTCGTGTGGTCCTGGCGCCCCGACGCTGGCGCTAAGTTTTTCGCGCGAAGAAGTTCGCGCTTGAGATGACGGTGGCAAGAAAGCCCGGTCACCGGGGAGAGCACGAAGTAAGCCGTAAACCATCGCGCAGGGAAAGCCGGAATGCTTCGGTTGAACCTGTGGTCCTACCCCCGTGCTTTTTGTTGCACGGGACCCATGGGTGCAACCGGCACCCGGCTTTCCCTGCGCCCTCTGTTCGATGAGAGGGTGAAACGAGACGCAAAGCTCGGGCGCAACGCGCTGCGAGAACGCGGACTCACATCCCGTCCGTTGCTTGACAGATAAATCAGGACTTATCCCGTCATTGCGAGCGGAGCGAAGCAATCCATGCCTCCGCGTGCGGCGCGATGGATTGCTTCGCTCCGCTCGCAATGACGCACCAGGAGAGAGCAGCGCACTCAACTCTTTCCCTCAGCCTGAGGAGGCCGCGCCGCGGCCGTCTCGAAGGCCGAGGCCACCCGGCGGGGCCTCATCCTTCGAGACGTCTGCTGCGCAGGCTCCTCAGGATGAGGGGCAAGCAGCGTGCACCTTGGACAGATCGTCGCACTTTTGCGGCGCAACATGCGCGGTGATGTCGGACCCTGCTAACGGGCAATGGCAATTTGGTCGGCTTCTCTGTATTGGTGCGGCTGGGATACGAAACTTGGGGCGGGTGATTGCGCGCCCCGCAATAAAGCGGGAGGAAACATGCGTAAGTTGGTGTTGGCTGCGGCATCGGTCGTGGCAATTGCGTTTGCCGGGCCGGCGGCGGCGGACGATCCGATCGTCATCAAGTTCAGTCACGTCGTCGCAACCAACACGCCGAAGGGGCAGGCGGCCGAGAAGTTCAAGGAACTGGCCGAGAAATACACGGGCGGCAAGGTGAAGGTCGAGGTCTACCCGAACTCGCAGCTTTACAAAGACAAGGAGGAGCTCGAGGCCCTGCAGCTCGGCGCGGTGCAGATGCTGGCGCCCTCGAACTCCAAGTTCGGCCCGATCGGGGTCAAGGAATTCGAGGTGTTCGATCTGCCCTACATCCTTCCTGACCTCGCCACGCTGCGCAAGGTCACCGACGGTCCGCTCGGCGCCAAGCTTCTGAAATTGCTCGAGCCGAAGGGCATGATCGGCCTCGCCTACTGGGACAACGGCTTCAAGCAGATGAGCGCCAACAAGAAGCTGATCGAGCCGGCGGACTACAAGGGACTGAAGTTCCGGATCCAGTCATCGAAGGTGCTGGAGGCGCAGTTCCGCGCGCTCGGTGCGATCCCGCAGGTGATGGCGTTCTCCGAGGTGTACCAGGCGCTGCAGACCGGCGTGGTCGACGGCCAGGAGAACACCTGGTCGAACATCTACACCCAGAAGATGCACGAGGTGCAGAAGTACATCACCACCACCAATCACGGCTATATCGGCTACATCGTGGTCGTGAACAAGAAATTCTGGGAGGGCCTGCCGCCCGACATCCGCGAGCAGTGCGACAAGGCGATGAAGGAAGCTACCGCCTACGGCAACGGCCAGTCGCAGAAGGAGAACGAGGACGCGCTCGCCGAGATCAAGAAGACCGGCAAGAGCGAGATCATCACGCTGACGCCGGAGCAGGACGCCGCGATGCGCAAGGCGATGGAGTCGGTCTACAAGGACGTCGCCAAGCGCGTCGGCCAAGGCCTGATCGATGAGTTCCTGAAGGAGACTAAGGGCGCGACCAACTGATCGTGTGATGGTTTTGCGTCGATCGTGAAGCGAGCTCTGATCGCCTCTCCCCGCGTGCGGGGAGAGGCCGGAATTCAAGCTGCGCTTGAATTCCGGGTGAGGGGCTGCCCTCTCCCCGTAAGAACGGGGGGAGGGCGCCGCGAGCGAAACTCCTTGGGGGAACATTGATCCTGCTCCGCATCCTCGACCGGCTGGAGGAGATATTGATCGCGACGCTGATGGCGGCCGCGACTCTCATCATCTTCGTGGCCGTATGCCATCGCTATTTGATCGGCATTCCCTTGCTCTATCCGATCCTGTTCCCGATCAACCTGTCCTGGGCGCAGGAACTGTGCATCTACATGTTCGTGTGGGTGGCGAAGTTCGGCGCGGCCTATGGCGTGCGCACCGGCATCCATGTCGGCGTCGACGTGGTCGTCAACCAGTTGAGATCGCCGTGGCGCAACATCGTGGTGCTGTTCGGCCTGTTCTGCGGCGCCTTCTTCACCGCCGTGATCGGCACCATGGGCGCGAAATTCGTCTACGGCCTGATGCACACCGACCAGGTCTCGCCTGATCTCGAGATACCGAGCTGGATCGTCTATCTCTGCATTCCGCTCGGCTCCTATTTGATGTGCTTCCGCTTCCTGCAGGTCGCCTGGCATTATTACTGGACCGGTCAACTGCCGCATCACGACCACGCCCGTGTCGAGGGCGTCGAGGTCGATGCGCCCGGCGCTGGCGTCGCGGAGGTGACGCGATGACCAGCCTCTTCATCTTCGGGCTGCTCATCGCCCTGATGCTGACGGGCATGCCGATCTCGATCGCGCTCGGCATGACCGTGCTCAGCTTCATCTTCACGATGACGCAGGTGCCGACGGAATCGGTGGCGCTGAAATTGTTCACCGGCATCGACAATTTCGAGATCATGGCGATTCCGTTCTTCATCCTGGCCGGGAATTTCCTGACCCATGGCGGCGTCGCCCGCCGCATGATCGCCTTTGCGACCTCGATGGTCGGGCATTGGTACGGCGGGCTCGGGCTCGCCGGCGTCATGGCCTGCGCGTTGTTTGCTGCGGTCTCGGGCTCGTCGCCGGCGACCGTGATCGCGATCGGCTCGATCATGATGCCGGCGATGGTCGCCCAGGGCTTTCCGAAGCGCTTCGGCGCGGGCGTGATCACGACCTCGGGCGCGCTCGGCATCCTGATCCCGCCCTCGATCGTGATGGTGATCTATTGCGTGGCGACGGGCGGCAGCATCGCGCTCGATCCGGCCGGCCATCGCGTCTCCTCGGCGTCCGTCGGGCAGATGTTCATCGCCGGCGTGATCCCCGGCCTGATGCTGGCGGCGCTATTGGGGCTCACGACGTTCTACCGCGCCTGGCGCAATGATTATCCGCGGCTGCCGCGCGCGAGCTGGGCGGAGCGGTTCACGGCGTTCCGTCGCTGCGTCTGGGGATTGTTGCTGATCGTGATCGTGCTCGGCGGCATCTACGCCGGCATGTTCACGCCGACGGAGGCCGCCGCCGTCAGCGCGGTGTACGCCTTCGTCATCGCCGTGTTCGTTTATCGCGACATGTCGCTGAAGGACGTGCCCAAGGTGCTGCTCGGCTCGGCCAATATGAGCGCGATGATCCTCTACATCATCACCAACGCCGTGCTGTTCTCGTTCCTGATGGCGAACGAGAACATCCCGCAGCAGATCGCGGCATGGATCACCGCGGCCGGCGTCGACTGGATCATGTTCCTGCTGGTGGTCAATCTGCTGCTGCTGCTCGCCGGCAACGTGATGGAGGCGTCCTCGATCGTGCTGATCATGGCGCCGATCCTGTTTCCGGTGGCAGTCAAGCTCGGGATCCATCCGGTGCATCTCGGCATCCTGATGGTGGTCAACATGGAGGTCGGCATGTGCCATCCGCCGGTTGGCCTCAACCTCTATGTCGCTTCCGGCATCGCCAAGATGGGCATCACGGAACTGACGATCGCGGTGTGGCCGTGGCTTTTGACCATGCTGATCTTCCTCGGTCTCGTCACCTACGTTCCCGAGATCTCGCTGTGGCTGCCGCGCGCGCTCGGCATGTTGTGAAGACTTAACCATGGGGGATTACATCTTGGTAAGGGAACGCTCCCTGTCCAAACTGTAAGTTGCGGCGCGGGCAGGGCGGTCTCATCCTCAGGCAACCTTCAAAGGAGGTTCGCATGAAGAAAGTTTTGCTCGCCAGCGTCGCGGCGCTCGCCATCGCCGGCTCGACCATCGCCTACGCCCAGCATCGCCCGTGGATGCATGGCCCGATGCGGATGAACCCGGAGGACCGCGCGGCCTTGCTCGATGCACGGATCGCCGCGGTCCATGCCGGGCTCAAGCTCAACGCCGACCAGGAGAAGCTGTGGCCGCCGGTCGAGGCCGCGGTGCGCGATTTCGCCAAGCTCCGGATCGACCGGGCCAATGCGCGGATGGAGGCGGAGAAGAACGCCGATGCGCAGCAGAAGCCGGATGATCCGGTCACCCGGCTGCGCGAGCGCGCCGACAACATGGCAGCCAGCGCCGCCGCGCTGAAGAAGATCGCCGACGCCGCCGATCCGCTCTACAAGACGCTCGACGACAACCAGAAGCGCCGGCTCACCCTCCTGACCCACATGGACCGCCGCTTTGGGGGTGAAGGCTGGCGCCGCCACCGCTTCGACCGCGACGATCGGGGCGACCGCGACGGCGGCTTTGACCGGGGCGGCTCCGGCAGGCTCTGAGCTCGCCGATTGGCAATCGACCAACCATCGGAAAAGCCGCCGGAATCCGTCGGTTTTTCCTAGTCCCGGGCGCCTTGCCAAAGCACGGGAAAACCTCATCCAGCTTGCTGGACATCGCGGGGGCGCTTTGCTAAACGACGGCCCTCGCAACGAGGTCCTCCGGACCCGTTTCCGGGCGCATAGCTCAGTTGGTAGAGCAGCTGACTCTTAATCAGCGGGTCCCAGGTTCGAGCCCTGGTGCGCCCACCATCCTTAAGGGATTGGCCCGCAAGGGCTTTTTTTAAATTCCTCGGCAGAACAAACCGGGTCTCGTGCGACGCTTTTAATGGTCGTACGTCGCACGCCGTGCGACGAGTCGGATAATTAGGGCCGAAGCCCATCCACCGCTGAAACGCGCAGCCAAATGAGACCTACCGGTCTGCGTTCAGCTCTTCATGCCTTCCTTCCGCACCTGCAATTCAAGCCTGTCGATACCGGAATCGGCGCGAGCCGCATTGCGGGCGCGGTAGTGCTTCACGATAGTCTGCGCGCTTCGGTATGAATGCCCAGTGATGTCGCAGATCGTCAGCAAGTCGCAGCCAGCCCGATCGAGAAGCATGACGCAGGTATCGCGTAGGTCTTGGTCGTGCTTTTGGTCGAGTTCGCCGGCGCCGTTGACGAACATCAGCGCCGGGCAAGGCTTTAGACGCCATGCTGTCTCATGGCCATTGCTGTCGCGAGCGGTCTGCGCATCCAGCCATTCCGCTAATGCGCGCTTGCGCTGATCGACCGCTCGAGCGCGCTGCGCCTTATTCTCCTCATCGAGAGGAAAGGGGGCGAACAGCTTGTCGCCGTTCTTAATCAGTTCGGCGTTCAGTCGCTCTGCGCGGACAATTGCCTGGCGCGCGTTGTCGCACGCAAGAAAGCCAAAGATTGCGACGGCTCGGGCGGTCGACACCCAATGGCGATAGGTACTCTCGTCGTAAGGCTCACCATTGTCCTCGTTGACCACGAGTTCGGGTGGGACCTTATCCAGTTGAAGCCGAAGCTTGAGTTCCTTTATTCGTGCACGCGAGGCATTTAGTCGTGCGCTGAGTTGTGGCGCCTCTTTGATATCGACAAGCTCGCCGGTCTTGCTCTGCCGGAACGCGTGCCGGCCCTCGACGTCGCTCTCATTGCGCATAATTAGACGGTCAGTCTGACGCTGCCCGGTGAACAACGCCAGATGGAAGCTGTCCCCGACCGAAGGCCGTTCGATCGCATCGGCTGCAGCGACCCAAGCGGAAAATTCGGACATCGCAACCTGTACGATGCGTCCGTCTGGATGATCGAACTCCATACCTTCTCGCGGGTTGGGTCCGAGGCGCCACAAGACGCTTTCCTGTCCCCAAGTGAATGCCGCTGAGAGCGTGGCTATCATCGAGAGCGCCATATGATGGCCGCGAGCCGATTTCGCATAATTATAGAAGGCGCGGAATTCCGGTTTGCCGATTGATGTCGGAGTGGCAGTTGCAATCGCCTCGAGTTCTCGTACGGGCTCGGCCACACCGAGCAGCTTGGCGGCACGGATCTCGGCACGCATCCTAGCCGCGGATTCACGTGATTGCGGTCGGTACAAGATGGCGGAGATACATTTGCGATAGGAAGATTGCGAGGCAGACGATAGCGCCTTGAATTCAACCGACTTACTCCAATCGTCCAATAGGTCTTCGATCGTAGAACGCTTCCGGATCGTAATTTTCTTCGGCAGCTTGCCGGCGCGGCGCGCCGCCTCGATTTCTGACTTTCGTTTGTCTGAAAAGTCTGATGCTTCTTGGAGATTGAACCACGCACCGACCGGACGTCCTTTTTCATCGTACGGCGGATGGCGCAAGTCGGCATCGACAAAGCCGAGAGCTCTGGTATAAGCGCCGTGCGACGAGCGAGGACGGCCATCACGCCACTTCACATGGGGAAACTTGGGATCGGCCATAAAGAGCCTCAGTGCCAGTAAGAGATGGCACCCATTGGAATCTAGCGCGATCTAGTCTGTCAAGAGTCGTGCTGGCCGTAAGCTCTCCGCAGCCGCTCGCGGTGATCCTCGTCGCTTGCTGCTGGCGGCGGCGCGAATGCGTCATTAGCAATCGTCTTTGGGCGCATAGGATGATGTCGGGTAAGCCAAGCATCGAAGCCGGTGCATTCCCATTTCAGCGGTCCTCGCTCGCTGATCGGCGAAGGCAAGCCATCGCGCTCGTGCCTGAGGCGGCGCGTGCGATAGAATGTATCCAGAGAGATGCCAATCGCGGCCGCGACCTCGGTCGAAGAATAGGGTGGCTGCATGCTCTCGGGGCGTAAATGCATAATGCCTCGCCGCTCTTGGCCTTTTGACTGAAGTCTTGGTGAAGCAAAATGAGCAGATAAGATTACAGGCGAAAAGCATTCCCCATCGCGCGGAGGGAATTCGGCTTCTTTAGAGTACGAATAGGATGCCCCGGTGCTAACATGTCCGACATTCGTCCGCCGCTCTCGGGGGTTCGCGTAACCGGTGCGGCGAACGAACTCGCGCATCACGAGGGCGCACATTTCACTGGCCGGTCAGCGGACTCGAACGTGCAACCAGACCGTTATGAGCGCCGGAAAGGTGCTTCGGAGCGCGCAAAACCCCTTATTTTGCAGGCATCTTTATCACGTTCGTTTTCGTTTGTTCGCTCCGTTTCTGTGGCGAAGCTGTGGCGGTAGATCGTCGCTTCGGTTTAGCCGTCATCTTCTCAACGGCGTCGGATAGATAGTCCGGGTGATGGTGACCATATACCTTCAGCAGCGTCTCAACGGACATTCCTAAATACCCGGCGGCCTGCCAGGGATCGGTGCCGTTTTGCATCAACCAGGTTGCGGCGGTGTGGCGCAGCGTGTGAGGCGAGATGTTCTTGCCCAAGTTTGCCAGCTTCACGGCGCGTTTGAAAGCTGTCTTGACCGAGGTCACCGGCTGCCCGTTGAATTCGACAAAATGTCGCTTGATGATGCCGCGGGCATGCCAGCGTCGCAGGTGTGCCAACAGACGAGGCGGGATCGGCATTGGAGGCTGACGTTTGTTCGTTTCCTGCTGACCTTGCCGGCGCCGGTAGTAGACCCCACGCTCCAGATCGACAAATGACCGGCCAATGGCCGCAATCGGTGAAGCGGACGCAATGGCGCCCGCACGCGTTCCGCTATAGAGGCCGATAATGATGAACCGCGCGAGATGGCGCAACGGGCGCTTGTCCGTCTGGACTTTCTGGCCCTTCATGGGACCACGATGCACAGTTTGGATCTCTCGAGCTCGCCAACAGATCCAAAGCAGCTTAGCGGCCTGTTCGCGTGTCAACCACGCATCGCGTGGCGGACCTTTCTTCGGCAGCTTTACCTTGACGAGTCCGCGGTGATATCCCTCATCAGCATGATGTTCAATCGCAGCCCGAAGATCCTCCAGATCACGCCTCGAACCGCCATTGTTTCCACGTTTCTTCACGTACTCGTTGCATTTGGCCTTATTGACGTCGCCCAGCATTAGCGTGCCCCAGAAGTCACACAGCCGCTTCATGCGGGAAACGTACTTTTTGGCATCTGCATTCTCTACGAACAGGTCTGGCCGATCGTCGATGAAGATGGAAAGCACATCCGCGATCGGTATTGAATCTATGTCGCGCTCTTTTCGCTGCGGCGAGTATTTGCCGCTGATGTAGTCTCTGAGCGCTTGCTCAGCCCTTCCAATTTCATGTTCAAGGCATCCTGTGCCTTGGTACTTAGTGCCGTCTCGGATGATCCAGGTGGCCGCGTGAGTGAGCTTTCCGGCCTCGTAGCGGGCTGGTCTGAGGTGGAGACGGGCACCTTTACTTCTACGCGGCATCGGCCACGCATCCTTTCAATCTCATTGAGCGTCGTAAACGCTTTACCAGCAATAATCTCGACCGTAAGTCGCCCCCGCTTGGCCTCTCGTCTCAAGCTGCTTTCCGAAATGCTCCGGTCCGGAAATGCGATTGCGGCCGCCACAGACAGCCTCAGTGGGGTATCAGGTCCTATACTCTCCAAAGATGTTGGCGCTGGTTTTCGCATAAATCATCTCACAAATGATTCAGCCGGGCAACGGCGAAGCTTTGACACGCTTCGTTGACTTCGTAGTCACACATTCCGGAGTATCGAGCGGATCAAGCGGCTGCGACGCCACGCCAGCGCGCGCATTCGTTCAGACCTCGGCGAGGCCATTGAATCGCCCCGCCAGAGAACATTCAGGCGATGAAACCAAGCACGTGCTCCGATTATCCCTGGCGTATTGCCAAGCGGTCTGCGAAAGCTGAATGGTCATGAAGCCTTCGATCAACAGAAGCGCACTGCTGTTCGCGGTTCAACTGCAGCTAAAGGAAGGCTGCCACCTCAAGACGCTGCATGCCGAAAGACCGTATCACTCAGTATAGTTTGGTCGCACGTGGAGAATGCGATCATCTTTTTGTAATCTTCGCGTTCGGCGCTTGTCCGTTGAGGGAGGTGATTGACGATAGTTGAAACGTATCAATTGCCGTGTAGGCCTCGAGTGGATAGGGCCGCGTAGGTCGGCGGATGTGCACGGCACGAATTTCAGGGCAGACAAGTGTCGACGACCGTTAGTGTCGGAGGTGGAAAGGCGCCTCCACCGCGCCTTCGCGCAGCTGCGCTGATCGCAACCGAGAACGAATGCTCTCGCAAATGTGGGGTTGGTAGCGTGCCCCCGCTACCAACGGTCACCCCCCCCGCTCGAACGTTTCAGCAGCGGTCCCGGCAACGTCAATTCCGACAAGGATGCCTTGATCTCGATTGCGAGTTCGTCGGTCCCCGGCGGCGCATGAACGATGACGGCTTGGACCAGCTGGCGCAGCGTTGCGACGAGCACGGGCTCGTCGAGTTCCGCAGCCTCTGCGGCGACCTCGGCTAGGCGCCTGATGTCGGCGAGATAGCGCTCGATCGCCGCCGGGTGCACGGTGACGATCTCGGAAGCGGCCGCGATCTGTGCGAGCTCGGCCTTGACACGCTTCCGTTCGGCCGCGAGCTCATTGACCTTCGGGTTGTAGGTGTCGAAATCCGCGCCCTTCGCAATGTTCGTGATCAGGCGATCGATCTCGCGGTC
>NZ_JBEGDB010000210.1:0-14119 GCF_043638955.1 Bradyrhizobium sp. 31Argb
AGAAGCGAGACCCCGGCGAGCGGATGACGCAAAAGGGATTGACTGATCCAGGCCCGTTACAGAAGGGTGGGCAAAGCGCAGCGTGCCCACCATCACGAGCCGAGTGCGGATGGTGGGCACGGCGCTACGCGCCTTTGCCCACCGGGATCGCTCACTAATTCAATCCCAACTGCCCGGCTTCCCAGCCGAGCATCGCCTGCTTGCGGGTGATGCCCCAATGATAGCCGGTGAGCGCGCCGCTCTTGCCGAGCGCGCGATGGCAGGGCACCACGAACGACACAGGGTTGCGACCGACTGCGGCGCCGACGGCGCGCGAGGCCTTCGGGCTGTTGATCTTGCAGGCGATGTCGGAATAGGACACCGCGCGCCCCATCGGGATCCTCAGCAGCGTCTCCCACACCCGCACCTCGAAATCGGTGCCGATCAGGACCACGCGCAGCGGCTGGTCCGGCCGCCACAGTTTGGTGTCGAAGACGCGCTGTGCAATCGGAGCCGTGCCTTCGGCATCCTCCACATAGGTTGCGTTCGGCCAGCGCCGGCGCAGGTCGGCAAATGCCGTCGCCTCGTCCCCGGGATCGGCGAAGGCGAGACCGGCCAGACCGCGGCTGGTGGCGATCACGATCGCGGTTCCGAATGGCGAGGGGTGGAATCCGTAGCTCAGCGTGATGCCTGCGCCGCCAATCTTCCATTCGCCCGGCGACATCGCTTCGTGGGTGACGAAGAGATCGTGCAACCGGCCGGGGCCCGAGAGTCCCGAATCGAGCGCGGCATCGAGCACGCTCGCGGAATCGCGCAACAGGTTCTTGGCATGGTCGAGGGTGAGCGCCTGCATGAACGCCTTTGGCGTGAGCCCGGCCCAGCGACGGAACAGGTGGTGCAACTCGTCCGGCGTCACGCCGGCGGCATCCGCCACCGCCTCGATCGTCGGCTGCGCGCGCCAGCGCTCCGAGATGAAGGCGATCGCGCGCCGTACCGAATCATAGTCGCGCAGCGCAGCGCTCTCGAGGCCCTGCTTGGCCAGACGCTGGTCATGGATGGCGAGTGTCATCATGGAGGCTGATTTAGGGCGCATGCGGCTGTTCAACCACCCGTTTTCCGACAACCCTCAATGGATCGGATTACAGATCGGCCCGCGCTTGGCGGCATTCAGCGCGGCAATTAAGGCTTTGGCAAAGCTAGCTTTTTCGTCCGGACCCAGGAAGCTGCCGATGTCGACGCGGCGTCCCCTAGAAACCAGGTAGAGCCGCTCGATGCCGAACTCGGCGTCGACCTGCTGCTCGAACTGCACCCAGAGCGGATTGGGCACCCATTCCGCGACATGGCCGCGATGGCTGATCCGGCGCACCCGTAATTCCGATGGCGTCACTGTGATTTCCTCGCAGGCCTGGGCCGCGCGGAAATTGACGCGGAAGGCCCAATAGATGACCAGCACGTCGAGACCGAAGAAACCGAGCACCGGCCAGGCGCCGATCCACCAGAATACGGCGCCGGCGGCAAAACTGACCACGCTGACGATGCTCATCAGCACGATGAAACCGGTGCGGTTGAGCGAGCGGTGCGGCGTCAGCAGCGCCGAGAACAGCTCTGGTTCAAGCGTTGGGTCAAAGTCGTTGCTTGCGCTCATGGCCTACCAGTATATGCCGATCATGGCCAAAATCATCCGCGCTCAACGCGCCAGGAAACCCACCGTTCGATCGTCGCCGAAAAAGTCGGCAAAGAAGCCGGTGGCCAGGCCGCCCGCTCGCGCGGCAAAGAAATCCCTTAAAGCGCCGAAGCCCTGGACCCCGGCCGACGTGCGCGAAGCATTCGAGCGGTTCCGCAAGGCCAATCCGGAGCCGAAGGGAGAGCTCGAGCATCTCAACCCGTATACGCTGCTGGTTGCCGTCGTGCTCTCGGCGCAGGCGACCGATGCCGGCGTCAACAAGGCGACGCGGGCGCTGTTTGCCGTCGCCGACACGCCGCAGAAAATGCTCGCGCTCGGCGAAGAGAAGCTGCGCGACTACATCAGGACCATCGGCCTCTATCGCACCAAGGCCAAAAACGTCATCGCGCTATCGGAGAAGCTGATCTCCGATTTCGGCGGCCAGGTGCCGCGCACCCGCGCCGAGATCGAGTCGCTGCCCGGTGCCGGCCGCAAGACCGCCAATGTTGTGCTCAACATGGCCTATGGCGAACATACTCTGGCGGTCGATACCCACGTGTTCCGTGTCGCCAATCGCACCGGGCTTGCGCCGGGCAAGACGCCGCTCGAAGTCGAGCTCGGGCTGGAGAAAGTGATTCCGGCCGAGTTCATGTTGCATGCACATCACTGGCTTATCCTGCACGGCCGCTACACCTGTCTCGCTCGCAAACCGCGCTGCGAGGTATGCCTGATCAACGATCTCTGCCGGTGGCCGGAAAAGACGGTCTGAGCGATGATGGCTGCCGTCGGCCGGCCGCTGTCTCGGTAGTTGCGTGAGAACGATGACCTGGGGAACGTATCTTGAGTGAGCAGAACCAAATCACCCCGGCACCGCTGAACAGGATTGCGCCGGCACCGGCTCCGGCCCCGACGGCTCCTCCGCCGAAGCCGTCGGCTGCACCATCTGGTACGTTGGGGCGGCTGGCCATTCCCGTATTCGCCGTGCTCGCCGCCCTCGCCTTCATTGCGTTGGCGACGCTGCGCTGGGACGAATGGGTCGGCGCCGCCACGATCCAGACCACCAACGATGCCTATGTCCGCGCTGAGCTGACACGGCTGAGCAGCCGCGTCGCCGGTGAGGTGTTGACGGTGGCGGTGAAGGATTTCCAGCACGTCAAGGTTGGCGATCTCCTGGTGCAGATCGATCCCGCCGATTACCAGGCCCAGGTCGCGCAGGCTGAAGCTGGCGTCGCCGCCGCGCAGGCCGCGCTCGACAATCTGAACAACCAGGTCGAACTGCAATATGCGACGATCGCGCAGGCCGAAGCCGCGCAAGTATCTGCGGCAGCGCTGGAGGTCGAGGCGCGCCAGGAGCAGGAGCGCCAGCAATCGCTGTCGCAAACGGACGCAGGCACGCGGCAGAGGCTCGAACAGGCAACGGCCGCCTATGCAAAGGCGCAAGCCGATGTGCGCGCGAGCCGCGCCGTGGTTGCTGCGCAGCGCCATCAGCTCGAAGTGCTGCAGGGCACCAAGAAGCAGCGCGCCGCCGATCTCGATGCCGCCAAGGCGCAGCTCGCCGCCGCGAAGCTCAAGCTTGGCTACACCAAAATCGTGGCGCCGTTCGACGGCGTGGTCGGTGAGCGGCAGGTGCAGCCGGGCGACTACGTCAATATCGGCACCAACCTGATCAATGTCGTGCCGCTGCCAAACGTCTATGTGATCGCCAACTACAAGGAAACCCAGCTCACACGGGTGCGGCCGGGCCAACCCGTCGAGATCACCGTCGACAGTTTCTCGCGCGAGAAATTGCGCGGTCGCGTCGAGCGCATTGCGCCGGCCAGCGGCTCGCAATTCGCGCTATTGCCGCCGGATAACGCCACCGGCAATTTCACCAAAGTCGTGCAGCGTATCCCGGTCCGCATCCGGTTCGACGAAAACCAACCGCTGCTCTCGCGCCTGTTGCCCGGCATGTCCGTGATCACAAGGATCAATACCGGCGATGAGGAGACGAATGGCGGCAAATGACGACGCCGGCCGCGGACCGGTCTCGCAGGGCGGCATTGCGCGGCAGCCGCTGTTTGCAGTCGCCGCGGTGCTGCTCGGCGCGTTCCTTGCTAATGTCGACAGCCGGCTGACCACGATTGGCCTGCCGGACCTGCGCGGGGCCTTCTCGCTCGGTTTCGACGAGGGCGCCTGGATTTCGACCGCAGGAATCGGCTCGCAGATCTTCATCGCGCCGGCAGTCGCCTGGCTTGCCACGGTGTTCGGCCTGCGCCGTGTGTTGGGTATCCCGAGCCTCGTCTATGCCGGGGTGTCGCTGATCATCCCGTTCGTCGACCATTACCCCACGCTGATCGGGCTCAGCATCGTGCATGGCCTGTTGCTCGGCACTTTCGTGCCCGCGACGCTGATGATCGTGTTCCGGAATCTGCCGATCCGCTGGTGGATTCCGGCGATATCGATCTATTCGATCCGCGTCGGCTTCGCGCTCGATACCTCGACCTCGCTGGTCGGCTTCTATGTCGATCATCTCGGCTGGCAGTGGGTCTATTGGCAGGGCGTCGTCATCGCGCCGCTGATGGCGCTGATGGTCTATCTCGGCACGCCCAGTGAACCCGTCAACAAGAACCTGCTTCGCGATGCGGACTGGGGCGGCATGCTTCTGCTCGGCAGCTCCGTCTCGATGATCTATGCCGGTCTCGACCAGGGCAATCGACTCGACTGGCTCGAGTCCGGCACGGTGATGGCGCTGCTGCTTAGCGGCGCTGCGCTGTTCGTCGTCTTCCTGATCAACGAGGCCATGGTGCGGCAGCCTTGGGCGCATGTGAACGTGCTGTTCTCGCGCAATGTCGGGCTCTCGCTGGTCGTCATCCTGCTTTACACCCTCACCGGCCTGTCCAATTCATCGCTGGTGCCGAACTTTCTCGGCACGATCGCGCTGATGCGGCCGGAGCAGAGCGGCGTTTTGCTCTTGACCTATGGCGCGCTGCCGATGTTCGTGCTGGTGCCAATCTCGATCTATCTGCTCAGACATTTCGATACGCGCACCGTGGTCGTCCTGGGATTCTCGGCCTTCGCCGCCGCCAATCTCTGGGGCACGCAATTGACCCACGACTGGGCGCGGGGGGATTTTGTCGGCATCGTTCTGCTGCAAGCGATCGGGCAGTCGCTGACGCTGCTGCCGATCATCATCATGGCGCTGTCCAATTCCGACCCGAGCCGCGCCACGGCGTTCGCCGCCTATATCCAGATCATGCGGCTTGGCGGCGCCGAGATCGGCGTGGCGCTGATGGGCACCTGGCTGCGGGTCCGCGAGCAGATCCATTCCAACTATATCGGGCAACACGTCGCCAATGGCGATGTCAATGTCATGCGCATGCTCAAGCAGCTCGCCGATCAATTCGCCGCTCACGGCGTGGGCCTCGCCCAAGCGCGCGCGGTGGGAACGCTGGCGGCGCTGGTGCAGCGCGAGGCCAATGTGCTCGCTTATATCGACGGCTTCTGGCTGTGCTTCTGGCTCGCGATGACGGCGCTGTTCTTCGTCGCCCTGATCACCCGCGCGCCGCCGGGACCGTTTACGCCGGAGCCGTTCGGCTTTGCCAAGATGGTGATGCGCAAGTGCGGAATGTCGGTGGCCTGACCGTCGACTGCTAGCGCATCGACATTCCCTGCCGTCGCGGCTCCAGCAACTGCGGCCTCGGGCCCGATAGCCGTTTGTGCATGTGGACCATGAAGGCCATGCCGAACAGCGGCGTCGCTAGGTTGACGATCGGTATAGACACGAAGGCGGCGATGATCAGACCGGCGGTGAATATGGTCGCGGCATTGTCCCGGCGCATCGCCTTGGCCTCGGCCGGCGGCCGGAACCGCATCGCTGCGAGCTCGAAATATTCGCGCCCCAACAGCCACGCGGTGGCGAAGAAGAAAATCAGGAAGCCGGCACCGGCGAAGAACACGAAGGGCAGCGCGATCAGATAGACCAGGATGGTCAGCAGCGCGGTCTTGATGCCCTCGGTCATGGCAAGGTTGAATGGCAGCGCGACGCCGGGCTGTTCCGCCGGATAATGTTCACGCTCGACATGGTCGGCCACCTCGTCGACGAAGAGGCTCGCCACCAGCGAGGTGATCGCGGGCATCAGGAAGATGCCGCCGAGCACCACGCCGAGGCCGGCGGCGATCGAGACGATCCAGGAGAGCACGTTGAGCGTGGAGTGGAAGTTGGGGCCGAGTAGGCCCTCAGCCCAGACCTCGCCATAGTCGGCAAACCAGCTCAAGAGCCGCTGCAATCCGATCGCGAGCACCGTCACCAATACCAGCGCCACGCCGACCGAGCGCCACAGGATCGAGCGCATCGGCGGCGACAGGATTTGCGTCAGCGCCTTGACGGCGGCATCCAACATGGTGGGTTCACCTCTCCCAAAAGCCCCCGCGAGAGGTAGACATGGCAAAAGGTTTCGGCAAGAGCCGGACGGCCGCCCTCAATCGTGCCGGTGCCCATGCTTGCGCGGCTTCTTGTCCGGTGCGGTCGGGATCATCACGACCCGTCCATAGCGCACGCCGCGTTCGGCGATGACGTGGTCGGCGAGATGGCGGACGTCGCCGGCGGCTCCCTTCAGCGCGGTCACTTCCATGCAGCTATCGTCGTCGAGATGGACATGCAGCGTCGCCAGCGACAGGTCGTGGTGACCATGGAAGTTCTGCACCAGCCGCTTTGAAAGGTCGCGCGCGGCGTGGTCGTAGACGTACACCAGCGCCGCCACACATTGCCCCGACGTCGCTGCGTCCTCGACGCTCTGCTGCAATCCCGCGCGGGCGAGATCGCGGATGATCTCCGAGCGGTTCTGGTAACCGCGCGCTTTTGCCGCGGCGTCGATCTCGCCGAGCAAATCGTCCTCGATGGTGATGGTGATCCGTTGCATCCAAATTTTCCGATTGGTGTCGCGGGGGCGTCAGTATGATGTTTTGGTTGTAACGTCACACTTGGCTTGCTAGCCTCGCCGGGCGGGGTTGAAGTCGAATTGGTGCGGTTGCCTGCCGATTGTAGCAGGTTGCCCTGCGGGAGCATGGGCGTTGCGTGAACTTGTCTGGCGGATTCTTCCCGCCGCCTCCCTTGCCATTGTTACGTCGACGGCGCAGGCGCAAATGTCTGTCGCCGGGTCCGCCAATCAACTTCCACCGGTCACGGTGACGTCGCCGGAGGTGGCGCCGCCGAAGCGGATCAAGCGGGCCGAACAGTCGCGCCGTCCGCGGAGCGGCCGACGCACGTCGGTAGCCCGGTCAACCCAACCTGCATCCGCGGCGAATGGCGTCACCTCCGGTTCAGGGCAGTCGGATGCGCCCAATCTTCTGCCGACGGCCGCGAGCGAGACGCGCATCAGCGGCGAGGAGGTCAATGCGCTGCCGGTGTCGCGCGTCGGCGAGGTCCTGGAAGTGGTGCCCGGTCTGATCGTCACCCAGCATTCCGGCGAGGGCAAAGCCAACCAATATTTCCTGCGTGGCTTCAATCTCGACCACGGCACCGATCTTGCGATCAAAGTCGACGGCATGCCCGTCAACATGCCGACCCATGGCCACGGCCAGGGCTATGCCGACATCAATTTCCTGATCCCGGAACTGATCGGCTCGATCAACGTCCGCAAAGGTCCGTACTACGCCGACACCGGCGATTTCTCTTCCGCCGGCAGCGTCGGCATCGATTATGTCAACCGGCTGCCGAAGAACATCGCCCAGGTGACCTTCGGCAGTTTCGGCTATCAGCGCGCGCTGGCGGCGGGCTCGACGGCGGTCGGCGAGGGCACCCTGCTCGGCGCGATCGTGGCCAACAAATATGACGGCCCATGGGACGTGCCTGATAATGTGCGCAAGGCGAGCGGCGTGCTCCGCTACAGCCAGGGCACCGCGACCGATGGCTTCACATTGTCGGCGATGGCCTATTCCAACGGTTGGACCTCGACCGACCAGGTGGCGCAGCGCGCGATCGACCAGGGCTTGATCGGTCGGTTCGGCTCGCTCGATCCCACCGACGGCGGCACCTCGAGCCGCTTCAGCCTCTCCGGCAATTGGGCGCGGTCCGGTGACTACGGCCAGACCCGGGCGAATGCCTATGTGATCCGCTCGTCGCTGCAACTGTTCAACAACTTCACCTATTTTCTTGACGATCCCATCAATGGCGACCAGTTCAGCCAGCTCGATCGCCGCACCGTCTATGGCTTCAACGCCTCTCATGCCTTCGATGCGCGCGTCGCCGGCGTCGAGACCCAGACCCGCGTCGGGCTGCAGACGCGTGGCGACGATATCGAGGTCGGCCTGTTCAAGACCTTCCAGCGCGAGGCGCTCTCGACCGTGCGCCAGGACCGCGTGCAAGAGGGGAACGTCGGCCTGTGGGCCGACACCACCGCGCGCTGGACCGACTGGCTGCGTACCACGGTCGGCATCCGCGAGGATTTCTTTGCGGGCCACGTCTTCAGCGACACGCCGCAAAATTCCGGCAACGCGCAGGCCGCAATGACCAGCCCAAAGGCCGGCATCGTGCTGGGCCCGTGGTACAAGACTGAATTCTACGGCAATGCCGGCTACGGCCTGCACTCGAACGACATCCGCGGCGCGACGATCACCGTTGATCCCACCGACAAGGTGACGCCGCTCGATCGCGTGCCGCTCCTGGTTCGCTCCAAGGGCGCCGAGGTTGGAATCCGCACCAAGGCGATCGAAGGCCTGACCAGCTCGCTTGCGGTGTTCGTGCTCGACTTCGATTCCGAACTCCTGTTCGTCGGCGACGCCGGCACCACCGAGCCGAGCCGCCCGAGCCGGCGCGTCGGCGTTGAGTGGACCAATCAGTACAAGCCGTTGCCGTGGATGCGCCTCGATGTCGATCTCGCCTATACCCGCGCGCGCTTCACCGATTTCGACCCGGTCGGCAATTTCATTCCGGGCGCGCCGGCCTGGATCGCCAGCGGCGCCGTGACGTTCGGACGCGAGACGGGCTGGTTCGGCGCCCTGACCGCGCGCTATTTCGGGCCGCGCCCGCTGATCGAGGATGACAGCGTGCGCTCGCAATCCTCGCTGATCTTCAACGCCCGCGCCGGCTATCAGTTCGACAATGGCATGCGGTTGCAGCTCGACGTGCTCAACCTCTTCAATGCCAACACCAACCAGATCGAATATTATTATTTGTCGCGCCTGCCGGGCGAACCGATCGATGGCGTCGCCGACCGCCACATCCACCCGGCCGAACCGCTCGCGGTCCGCCTGACACTGGCTGCGCGCTTTTAGCGAAATCAGGCCGCGAGCTCCGGCGCCTTCACTTCCGCATCTTCAGTCGCCACCGGAAGCGACGTTTCCTGGTCAGGCGTTTCAGGAACAAGCGGCGGCGACTTTTCGTGAAACACACTGAATTCGCCCGCCACCTCCTCGAGCGGCTTCTGCTTGTCGGCCCAGTGCAGGGCGGTGTAGTCGAAGCCGTGCACGATGGTGGGTTTGACGACTTCGAAATAGGGCGAGATGTCGAAGTCGCGCGGCATGTAGAGCGAGGAATCGCGGATGTGCAGGATCTCGCGCCGCGCTCTGCGGCTCGAGGTGCGTGTGATCTTGGGCAGGATGGGATAGCGCACGGCATCGAAGGCCTGTGCGATCAGTGCCGAGCAGATGATCTTGGTGGGATCGCCCGAGCCGAGCGCGATCATCCGCCGTCGCCAGCGCTGCGGCACCGGCAGCGGGAACAGATAGCGCGCAAGGTCGACGATGTTCTTGGTGTCGTAGCCGAAGCCGATCCGGTTGATGGCGTAGCGGCACACCGTCTCGCGGTCCTCGTAGGACAGGCCGACCGGGCGACAGAGGCGGGTATGATAGGGGAAATATTTCGACAGCGGCGCGGCGGTCACGCCTTCGCCGATATTGGCCTCGATCAGCACATGCGGCTCGCCGTCAGGCTCGCAGGCACCGTCGACCGGACCGACATAGAGCGCGGCATGCGACCAGGTCGATTGCGTGAGGTATTTGATGATGCCGGAAATGCGGTTGTTGCCTTCGACCAGCAGGACATCGCCAGGCTGGATCACGCCGCGCAGATGCTCCGGATCGCTCGGCGTGAACGGCTCGTAACCCGGGATTTCCTTCTCCAGGTAGCCCGCGATCACCTTGCCGATCGTGTCGAGCATGACGCCCATAAATGTTTCCCCCTGCGCGGCTTGCCCTTCCGCTTTTTGGTTCCTTATCATGGTCGCGAGCGGTTGCAATTTAGTTCATCGACGCAGCCGATCAATCATGATTGATTCACCATGATGGTTGCTGCGCCGCATGAGATGCGGCAAGGTTCGCGGACTGTTCCCATTTGCTTCAAGCCTGCGGAAACTATGATATGACGATCACCCGCCGCAACTTCCTGTCGGCGTCCGCAGGCATTGCCGCCACTCCGCTCCTTGCCGGCCGCGCTGGAGCCGCGCCGCCGGCGCGCGATGCCGACGTCGTGGTGATCGGCGCGGGCGCTGCCGGCATTGCTGCGGCGCGGCGAGTACTGGCGGCGGGCCGCAAGGTGATCGTGCTGGAAGCGTCGAGCCAGATCGGCGGCCGTTGCCAGACCGACAGCTCGACCTTCGAGGTCCCGTTCGATCGCGGCGCGCGCTGGGCGCACAATCCCGAGACCAATCCGATGATCCGCCTCGCGCGGACCGCGGGGCTCGAGCTGATGCCCGCGCCATCGGGCGAGAAGATCCGGATCGGCCGCCGCAATGCGCGTCCCGGCGAGACCGAGGAATTCCTGGCCGCGCTGGTGCGCGCCAATCGCGCGATCGACGATGCCGCGCGCAGAAGCGACGTGTCCTGTGCCTCGGTGCTGCCAAAGGAGCTCGGCGATTGGGCCGGCACGGCGGAGTTCGTGCTCGGCGCCAGTTTCACCGGCAAGGACCTCAAGGAGGTCTCGGTCGTCGACAAGGCGCGGGCGCAGGATCGCGATAACGCAATCGCCTGCCGGCAGGGGCTCGGCACGCTGATTGCGAAGCTCGGCGCGCAGTTGCCGGTGGCATTGTCGACGCCCGCCACCCGCATCTCCTACAGCAACCGCGACGTCGAGGTGAACACGCCCTCGGGCAAGGTCCTCGCGCGCGCCGCGATCATCACGGTGTCGACCAACGTGCTCGCGGCCGGCAAGCTCAAGTTCGATTCTGAGCTTCCCAAGCGCATCGGCGATGCCGTCGCAAAGCTCAGCCTCGGCAGCTACGACCGCATCGCGCTGCAGTTGCCCGGCAATCCGCTGGGGCTTGCGCGCGACGATGTCCTGATCGAGCAGAGCAATTCGATGCGCACCGCGCTGCTCTATGCCAATATCGGCGGTTCATCCCTGTGCACCATCGACGTCGCGGGCTCGTTCGGCCGCGATCTCTCGGCAGACGGCGAGCAGGCGATGGTCGCGTTTGCGACGGAATGGCTGAAGAAGCTGTTCGGCAGTGATGCGGCGGCCGGCATCAAGAAGTCGAGCGCGACGCGCTGGAACGCTTCGCCCTATATACTGGGCGCGATGTCGGTGGCCGCGCCGGGCGGGCAGGCCGCACGAAGAGCGCTGATCGATCCGGTCGGCTGCATGTATTTCGCCGGCGAAGCCACGCATGACACCTTGTGGGGCACGGTCGACGGCGCCTGGGAGAGCGGCGAGCGGGCCGCGGAAGCGGCGCTGCGTCGGATCGGCGCGTTGCCCGCAGCACCGTCGGCGGCAACACCGCCGCAGAAGCAGCGCAGGCGCGCACCGCCGGCGCAATCGGCCCAGCCGCGAGGGCTGTTCGACTGATGCCACGGCCGATGGCGTCGATCCATGCGGCGAGAACGGCGAGTTTCATACCTGC
The DNA here is from genome assembly GCF_043638955.1 of Bradyrhizobium sp. 31Argb. Lineage (NCBI taxonomy): Bacteria > Pseudomonadati > Pseudomonadota > Alphaproteobacteria > Hyphomicrobiales > Nitrobacteraceae > Bradyrhizobium > Bradyrhizobium sp. 31Argb. Next base: position 11,455 of record NZ_JBEGDB010000210.1, read on the forward strand.
GTGGTCGCAGGCCCGATGTTCTCGCACCGGATCGCAGTCACCACAGGCGAATGGGTGCAACGCGATAGTTATGCGTGTTGCGATCTGGTGATTGTGTAGCAATTGTAGGGTGGGCAAAGCGTAGCGTGCCCACCATCTCTCCACGTCCGCGATCGTGAATGGTGGGCACGCTTCCGCCTGTGCTGGTTTGAGCAGTGGTGTATGTAGTCGCTTTGCCCACCCTACAGATGCGCATTTTAGCGCACCACTCTTTCCTCGTCATTGCGAGCGAAGCGAGGCAATTCATGCCTCCGCAAGTGGCGCGATGGATTGCTTCGCTACGCTCGCAATGACGGGGATGGGTTCTGATTCAAATGTCAAACAGCGTGGGGATGTGAGTTCGCATTCTCGCGGCGCGTTGCGTCCGAGCTTTGCTTCACTTTCCACCCTCCTCGATGTCAGAGGGCGCAGGGAAAGCCGGGTGCTGGTTGCACCCGTGGGTCCCGTGCAACAAAAAGCACGGGGGTAGGACCACAGGTTCAACCGAAGCATTCCGGCTTTCCCTGCGCGATGGTTTACGGCTTACTTCGTGCTCTCCCCGGTGACCGGGCTTTCTTGCCACCGTCGCCTCTCGCGCGAACTTGTTTCGCGCGAAAAACTTAGCGCCAGCGTCGGGGCGCCAGGACCACACGACTTCGCCGTCCGTGATGCGCATGCTCGTCAGTCACACGCATCCCGTCCACCGCATCTCACCGCAACGTTCGTGACGATCGCGAGCCGCCCCTCATTCGCGTGAGACGCGCGAAGTTAAATCACTGATTTGCCCGACGGGTTAAGCGATTTATTTTTCGCGTGAGCACTGGACAGGCATTCGGGTGATTTGCCCGTCGGGTTGATTTGTCGCACCCACTGCATCCACATCGTCATTGCGAGCGCAGCGAAGCACTCGCCTGGTTGGAAGGCGTGTACCCGAGCGGCTTCCGCTCTTGAGGGCAAAGCAGACCTAGGTTGAGGACCGGGGGATACCCGCCTGGGTGGCCCTCGATCCGACATACATTGATCTAAATCAAACGCGGGCAGCGGGATCGCGCTCTAAGGAACAATATCGGGTCGGCTGGAACTGTTGCACCCAGTGGCAGGCAGAGGAGGATTGCAATGTTCTTCTTTCAGGAGGGCTTCACCTATCGAAATTTCCTGCTGGACGTCCTCACCATATTCTTCTTCATCGTGTGGTTCTGGCTACTCATTACTGTCGCTTCCGATCTATTCCGACGCCACGACATTTCGGGCTGGGTCAAGGCAATATGGGTGATAGGATGGATAATATTTCCATTCATTTTCATGCTTGCATACCTGATCTTTCAGGGAAGAGGCATGGCGGAGCGTAACATGCAACAAGCTCGGCAGGCGCGCGACGAACTCAGGAGTGCAATTGGTTTCAGCGCCGCAGATGAAATCGAAAAGCTCGGTCGGCTGAAACAGGCAGGGTCGATCAGCGACGCTGAATTTACACGGCTGCGCGCTCGGCTCGTACAGTAGTGCTGCTCGGCTCTTCGTCGCGCTGATATCCTTGCCGTGCTGCGCGCAACCCCGGGGGCAGGGTCGGCGATCATCGTGATCGCGGTTGACATGCGACTCACACCGGCAGCTTCAACTCCATCAGATCTTTCGCCACCACGATGCGGCCGGAAAAAGTCTTCTTCACGTCTTCGGTCCAATTCTCGTCCGTGACCAGCGGGTCGTCTCCGGGGACGAAATGGCTCATCACCAGCACCTTGACTCCCGCAGCCGCCGCCACGCGGCCGACGTCCTCGGTCGTGGTGTGGCTCTCGAGCAGATGCTTCTTCAGCGTTGCTCCGTTCTTCGTCTTCGCGATCAGGCGATCGACGGCAGGCAGATACATGCATTCATGCACCAGCACGTCGGCGCCCCTGGCGAATTCGGCGAGCTTCGGATTGTAGGCGGTATCGCTGGAGAATACGATGGTGCCATCGGGCGTCTCGAATTTGTAGGCAAAATTGTCGACGATCGGGGGATGCGGCGTGCGGAAGGCCGTGACCGTCACGTCGGATGTTTTCAACACCACACCGTCGTCGCTGATATCTTTCGCGATCAGCAATTCGCGCGGATCGGGCCGGCCTTCATCCTCGATTCGGGTCTCGACGTCGAACTTGTTCAGCCCCCAAAACGCCTTTGTCATCGCCTCGATCCCCTTCGGGCCAAACGAATGGATCGGCGTGGACAGGCCGGCGGCCCAGGCATTGTAGGAGAGATTGCCGTATTCGAGATTGTGATCGGAATGATGGTGGGTGATGAAGATGTATTTGATGGAAGGGATTGGCACGCCCGCATTCACGAGCTGACGGCTTACGCCCATGCCGCAATCGATGACAAACGGCGTGTCGTTGACCACAACGAGGTTGGCAGGATTTGAAGCGCCAACGCCGACGCGCGGACCGCCTTTGGTGCCCAGAAACACGATCCGCGTCCGAGGCTTTGTGGCCTGTGCCAGCACAGCCGGAGCGGCAAGTGCGGCGGCGCCGACGAGCGCCAGTTTCAGCGTATTCCGGCGATCGATCATCGATACCTCCCTCGGCCTTTTCTTTAGACTAGGGTCTGTTGGGATTCATCGGGAGTTTATCACGGCAGCGGTCAGATGGATCATGGCTGCGAAGCTTTGATCTGT
>NZ_JBEGDB010000211.1:0-14108 GCF_043638955.1 Bradyrhizobium sp. 31Argb
CCGCCTCAACGCCAAAGCACGCGAGGCGCGTGCCGCTTACGCCAATGCAACTTGACAATCCAGATAGTCGCTCATCCGGCGCTTCGCGCCACCTTCTCCCACAAGGGGAAAAGGGCGCTAGAATCGCGGAATATCCGGAAATGCCAGCTTGCCGCCATGCACGTGGACGCGGCCGAGTTCGGCGCAGCGGTGTAGGGTCGGAAACACCTTTCCTGGATTGAGCAGGCCTTGCGGATCAAAGGCGCATTTCAGACGCTGCTGCTGGTTGAGATCGATCTCGGAAAACATTTCCGGCATCAGGTCGCGCTTCTCGATGCCGACGCCGTGCTCGCCGGTGAGCACGCCGCCGAGTTCGACGCAGCAGCGCAGGATGTCGGCGCCGAAGGCTTCCGCGCGCTCCATCTCGCCGGGCTTGTTGGCGTCATAAAGAATGAGTGGATGGAGATTGCCGTCGCCGGCGTGAAAGACGTTGGCGACGCCGAGCTGGTATTTTTCCGACAGTTCGCGGATGCGCGCCAGCGCCTTCGGCAACGCGCTGCGCGGGATGGTGCCGTCCATGCAGAGATAATCAGGCGAGATCCGCCCGACCGCGGGAAAGGCCGCCTTGCGGCCGGCCCAGAACAGGTTGCGTTCGGCTTCCGAATTGGAGATCTGGCAGGTGGTCGAACCGCAGCCCTGCGCGATTGTCTCGACCCGGCGGATCAGTTCGTCGACCTCGATGCTCGGGCCGTCGAGTTCGATGATCAGGAGCGCCTCGACGTCGAGCGGATAGCCGGCATGGACGAAAGCTTCGGCGGCGTGGATGGCGGGTTTGTCCATCATCTCCATGCCGCCAGGGATGATGCCGGCGCCGATGATGCGCGCGACGCATTCGCCGGCGGCCTCGACCTCGGCAAAACCGACCATCAGCGCGCGCGCCGTCTCCGGCTTCTGCAGGATGCGCACGGTGATTTCGGTGATGACGCCGAGCAGACCCTCCGAGCCGGTGATAATTCCCATGATGTCGTAGCCGGCGTTCTCCGCCGACTTGCCACCGATGCGCAGGACCTCGCCGTTCATCAGCACGATCTCGCAGCCGAGCACGTTATTCGTGGTCATGCCGTATTTCAGGCAATGCACGCCGCCCGAATTCTCAGCGACATTGCCGCCGATCGAGCAGGCGATCTGCGATGACGGATCGGGCGCATAGTAGAAGCCGGCATGCGCCACCGCCTGGCTGATCGCGAGGTTGGTGACGCCGGGCTCGGTCACGACGACGCGGTTGTCGAAATCGATCTCGCGGATGCGCTTGAACTTACCCAGGCCGAGCAGCACGCCGTCCGCCAGCGGCAGCGCGCCGCCAGACAGCGACGTGCCGCAGCCACGCGGCACCACTTTGATGCCCTGCTCATGGCAATATTTCAGCACCCTCGAGACCTGCTCGGTGGTGTCGGGCAACACCACGACCATCGGCGGCTGGCGATAGGCCGTGAGGCCGTCGGATTCGTAGGCCAGCATCTCGGCCGCACTATCGATCACGCCCTCGCCCGGCACGATCGCCCGCAATGCAGCAACGATCTCGCTGCGGCGATTGAGAACCGCCTGATCGGCAGCCGGCATCATGATGGCCATGCGGGTCCCTCCAAGCTTTGCGCTTTATCGATTTGTCCGGGAAAATCAAGCATTTCCGGGCTCAAATGGGAGGGCCGGGCGAAACTTGCTGCCCCGCAGATCAAGTTCTCTCTCGGGCAAGCCTGCCGCCGTGAACACTGTCAAAGTTTCGTCACTTGTCCAATCGAGGCAGGCCTGCCACAAGCGACCCGCCCACCTACCAGGGAAGAAACAAAGAGCACCACATGAAAACATCGATCTTGAGCGCGCTGGCCGTCGTCACCTCAGTGTTCGTTGCATCGGGCGCGCAGGCGCAGGATGTTGCCGCCGGCAAGACCTCGTTCAACAAGTGCCTCGCCTGCCATGCGATCGGCGAAGGTGCCAAGAACAAGGTCGGCCCCGAGCTCAACGGCATCGACGGCCGCCACTCCGGTACCGCGCCTGATTACAACTATTCGGACGCCAACAAGAATTCCGGCATCACCTGGAACAAGGAACAGTTCCTCGAATACATCAAGGACCCCAAGGCCAAGATCCCCGGCACCAAGATGGCGTTCGCCGGCATCAAGAACGAGACGGAAGCCAACAACCTCTGGGCCTTCCTCTCGCAGTTCGACAAGGACGGGAAAATCAAGCAGCAGTAACGGTCTCTTCGGTGGCGACGCCCATACAATGCGGCGTTGCCACCTTGTACCATAGTGTGGTACACTGCCTCGTTAAGGCAGTTCGCCTCGCATGATCGTAAGCTTCCGGGATGATTGGCTACGGGCTTTTTTCGTCGAGGACGTCAAGTCGCGAAATATCCCGCCCGATCTCGAAAGTCGGTTGTTTCGTAGGCTTCAGATGCTGGACGACGCGACCACCGAGCGAGATTTGAGGGTACCGCCGAGCAATCATTTCGAGAAATTGCGGGGCAATCTGGCGGGTTTTCACTCTATCCGCGTCAACAAGCAATGGCGGCTTGTATTCCGATGGTCAAACTCCAAGGGCGAAGCGGAAGGCGTCTACCTTGACGACCACAGCTATAGGTGAAGCAGGAGACGGTCATGCTGACGACCAAGCGCAAGCCGGCCACGGTCGGCGAAATCCTCAAGGAAGAATTCATGCAACCGCTTGGGTTGACTCAAGGCGCGCTGGCCGAGGCCATGGGGGTTCAACGCAAGCATGTCAACGAACTCTGCAACGACCGCCGGAGCGTCACTGCCGCGACCGCGCTCATTCTTGCCCGTGTATTCGGCAACAGCCCGGAATTCTGGCTGAACATCCAGCGGCGCAGCGACTTGTGGCAAGCGATGAATTCACCTGGCGAGCGTAAGCGGATCGAGCGTGCGAAGCCGATTGGAAGAGCCGCATAGCTCACTGCTAGACTTTGCGTAACCTTTTCCCTATTCCCCGGCCGCGACACTCCGCGGCTTCCCGATCATCGCTTCGATCTCCGCGATCACAAGGCTAGGCGCGGCATTCTGGATCATGTGGCCGGTGCCCGGCAGCACGATCAGCTTGGCATGCGGCACGGCGGCGGCGAGCGGGCGGGAATGGATGTCGGTCGACACCGTCCTGTCGGCGTCGCCGGCAATGATGGTGAGGGGCGCTTTGATCATGCCGTAGCGCGGCGCCTGCTCGGCGACTGCCGCCTTCAACGTCACCAGGTCGCGCGCATTGGCGATGAATTCGCGCGGCCGCAGCAAGAGCGGCGTTGCTGTATCCTTCACGAAACCGTCCGGCATGGTCTGCGGCAGGAATACACCGCGCGCGCCCGGCGCGGCGAGCAGCGTGCCGAGCGGCAGCGTGATCGTGTAGGCGAACAGCGGGCCGATCACAGGCGTGGCGATCAACTCGTTGTACTTGCCGACGCCGCCCCTCCAGGGATAGGCGACCGGCGCGAGCAGCACGAGGCCGGCCATGCGGTCGGGATCATCGAGCGCCAATCTCAGGCCCAGCGCGCCGCTCCAGGAATGCGCGACCACGACCGCCCGCTCGATGCCGAGCTTCGTCAGCACCTCCGAGATCATCCGGCCCTGAATCGCGGGCGTGGAGCCGCTGGCCCGTGCGCGGGTGCTCCAGCCATGGCCGGGACGGTCGATCAGGATCACGCGATGATCCCGCGCGAGGCGCTCGCCGAGCGGCCGGCGCATCACCTCGAGATTGGAGCTTGCGCCGTGCAACATCACGATCGGTGGCGAGGCCGCCTCGCGCGGACCGATATCGACGACATGCAGCGCATCGCCTGTCACCTCGACCATCAGGCCCTGCGCGGGAAAGGCCCGTTGCACCAGCACGACGCCTAACTGCGTGGCGGCGGCCAGCAGCGCCAGCGCCGCCACTGCGATCACAATCGTCATCGGTAAGGTCCGGTTGATCTGTTGCAGGGGAAAATTACGGCGCCCGGCGACGCCCATGCCCTATCGTCAGGCCACGCCGGTTTTCCACAACGCGCCCATCCTGTGGATAGCGGGTTCATACCAGCGTCATTACCTGTTCCGTAGATTCTCGCCGGCATTCTGCCAAAACGCGCGGCTTGATCGAGATGGAACACGGCAAGCCTGTCCACGCAATCCACAGGAACAGGACGCCGCAGCAACAGTTCATAAGGAAATTCGGAGGAGTATCAATGAGTTCCGATCCCTGCGAGACGGCTATCGACCAGATCGTCGCAAGCTGCAATGGCGACCTGCATGGCGCATTAAGGGCGCTGCTGTTGGTCAATGAGCAACTCGAGGCCGAGCTGCAACAGCTTTATGCGGCAGCGGCGCGCGACCAGTTCACCCGTAGCGGCAGACTGCTGCACTGAGTTCAAGGGCTCAACCCGGCGCCGTCACTTGAGCCCCTATTTGGGGTTGTCGGCCGGCGGTTGATCCCTTGGGCATTGGCTGATCGTGGAGCGGGCGAGCTTGGCGTCATCGACCGAGTTGTAGGGACCGTCGGCAAACCAGATGTTCCCGTCGACGATCGGGTTGCTGGTGACGATGTCGCAGGTGTTGGTGGCGCGATTGCCCACCACCCAATAGAGCCCTTCGGCAAGACCGACGACCGTCGTCGCGACGATCACCGTGCCGACCAACAGCAAGGATTTCATGGCTTCGCTCCAGGCGGGTTCGAGCGGGAACCAAGCCGGGTAGCGGCAATTGTTCCGCGCCGCAATCGGCTGCCGGAAGTCGTGGTTAATCCCGTGAAACTAGATATCGCGGCCTTCGACCTTTTCGCTGAGCTGCTTCACCAATTCCGGCACCTTCTCCAGGTGCGGATTGATGGCAAGCGCCTTGCGGAAGGCGTCCAGCGCGCGCTTGTCGTCGCCGAGGTCCTGCATGATCATGCCGAGGCCGGCCAACGCGCCGAAATGGCGGGGTTCGCGGATCAGGACCTGCTGGATGTCCTCCAGCGAATGCGCATAGTCATTCTTTAGGTAATAGAGCGTCGCGCGTCGGTTCCAGCCCTCGATATAGTCCGGCCGCAGCTTCACGACGGCATCGAGCAGTTTCAGCGCGACATCGGCGTTCTGGGCGTCCATCGCAGCCTTGGCGCGCACCATCAGAAGCATTGCGGTATCGCTCGGCGTCTGCAGCCACTGCGCCCAGATCCGCGCCTCCACATGCTTGGCGCTGGCCTCATCGGGCGCCGCCTTCAGCGCGCCGAACAGGAAATCCAGTCCGCGGGTACGATCGGCGCCAACCTTCGGCAATTTGCTGGGCGCTTCGGGGAGCTTCTTCTGCTCCTTGGGCGGAGGGATGACCCGGGGATCGCCCTGGGCAAACGCCGCCGCAGGCGCCGCAATCACGATCGCGGCGATCAAAAACGCAAGTTTGCGAGTTATGAGCCTCAGGAATCTCAATTCCATCCGCATAGCTTAAACGCACAACGCCGCGCTGCAAAGCGGCGCGACGTCAAAGACGTGTGAAACGATGCGTCAGGGCGAGCCGACGGAAGGACCCGCGATCAGCCTTGGCGGGCCTTGAAGCGGCGCTGCACCTTGTTGATCACATAGACCCGGCCCTTGCGGCGGACCAGACGGTTGTTGCGATGGCGGCCGCGCAGCGATTTCAGCGAATTACGGACCTTCATGGGACAATCCTGATGCGTTGAAAGGCCGTGCTCAAGCCCGAACCTAAAACCTGCCCAAATGTGGCGAAATGGGATTCGTCCCGAAAAACGGCCCTGCCGCCCGGGACGGCCGCGTTCTAAGCGATCAGGGGCATAAATGTCAATCTAATAGGCCCGCTACCCGCGGCTTTCTGGCTGTCTTGCGAAAATCGTTATATAGTATAATCAATTTGGAAGCCCCAGGAAGCAAGCCGCTGGGAACCCCAAGGACCTCCAAGAATGCCAAAGCTCAAGCTGCCCGACATCGACAATGTCGTCGCGATCGACATCCACACCCATGCCGAGGAGCCCTGCGGCATGCATGGCGACGACGGCTATGACGACTTCCAGGCGCAGATGGCGGAGTATTTCAAGTCGCCACACAAGCATCCGCCGACGGTGCCGGAAACCGCGGCCTATTACCGGTCCAAGAACATCGCGGCCGTGATCTTTCCTGTCGATGCCGAGCGCGAGACCGGTTTCCGCCGCTACAACAATTACGAGATGCTGGAAGTCGCATCGGAAAATCTCGATGTGCTGATTCCCTTCGTCAGCATCGATCCGCACAAGGGTAAGCTCGGCGTGCGCGAGGCGCGGAAGCTGATCGAGGACTACGGCGTCCGCGGCTTCAAATTCCATCCGACCATGCAAGGGTTCTATCCGAACGACCGCCTCGCCTATCCGCTCTATGAAGCCATCAACGACGGCGGCGCGATCGCGCTGTTCCACACCGGGCAGACCGGCGTCGGCAGCGGCATGCCCGGCGGCATGGGGATGCGGCTGAAATATTCCAATCCGATGTATATGGACGATGTCGCCGCCGACTTCCCCGACCTGAAGATCATCCTCGCGCACCCGTCCTTCCCCTGGCAGGAAGAGGCGCTCTCGGTCGCGACCCACAAGCCGAACGTCTATATCGACCTCTCCGGCTGGTCGCCGAAATATTTTCCGCCGATCCTCGTGCGCTACATCAACTCAATCCTGCAGGACAAGATGCTGTTCGGCTCGGACTGGCCGGTGATCACGCCGGACCGCTGGCTTGCGGATTTCGCCAAGCTCGACATCCGCGAGGAGATCCGCCCCAAAGTGCTGAAGGCCAACGCGCGGAAGATTTTGGGTATATAAAGCGATCCTTGGATCGCCGGCAGGCGATTGAACGAGAGGTGGTCAATGCCAAACCTCGCCAAGATCGCTGCCATCGTCGCTGCACTCCTGACCGGAAGCGCGAACGCGTGCCTCGCGGGCGATGCGCCGGAGGGCCGCCTCGTCGAGATCGAAAATCCGCTGGCGAGCTCGCAACCCCTGCAAGGCTACCTGCGGCAACCCCGCGATGCCGGCGCTTTGCCCGCGGTCGTGCTGCTTCATGGCTGCAATGGCGGCTGGCGCCAGCTCGACCAGCGCTGGGGGAAGCTGCTCGTATCCTGGGGCTATGTCACGCTCACGGTGGACCGCTTTGGTCCGCGCGGCCTCAGCAGCACCTGCGCCGGCGGCCCGCCACCCGCAACCGTCTTCGACGCCTATCGCGCGCTGGCCTTCCTCGTGCAGCAGCCTTTCGTCGATCGCGATCGCGTCGCGGTGATCGGCTTCTCGCAGGGCGGATTGCTGGCGCTGACCTCGGTCGAGCGCGGCATGATCGAGCGGGCATCGGACGACAAATTCCGCGCAGCGATTGCATTCTATCCGCCGTGCCTGGGCATCAAGGACAGCATGACTGTGCAGACGCTGATCCTGATCGGCGAGCTCGACGACTGGACACTGGCCAAGGAGTGCCGCAACCTTGTCGAAGGCCGCGACGACTACGGCATTTCGCGCCAGAAGGGCCTGGGCGTTCCGATAGAATTCATCGTCTATCCCGGCGCCTATCACGCCTTCGATGTCCCGAGCCTTGCAACACCGGTACAGTTTCTCGGGCATCGTCTCGAATTCAACCAGGCAGCCCGGGATCAATCGGTCGACGCGGTGCGCAAATTCCTGTATGCGACGATCGGCGGGCAAGAGAAGGTACAATGACCATCAAAGCCGTCGTCTTCGATGCCTATGGCACGCTCTATGATGTCCAATCGGTCGCTGAAGTGACCGAGGATGCATTTCCCGGCTATGGCGAGATCATCACGCAGATCTGGCGCATCAAGCAGCTCGAATATAGCTGGCTGCGCTCGCTGATGCGGCGCTACCAGGACTTCTCCGTCGTCACGCGCGACTCGCTCGCCTACACGCTGCGAAGCCTCGGCCTGCAATATGACGCCGGAACGTTCGACAGGATCATCGACAAATACCTGCATCTCGATCTCTATCCGGACGCGCTCGCCTCGCTCGGGGCGATGAAGGACAAAAAACTCGCGATTCTCTCCAATGGCAGCCCGGACATGCTGAATGCCCTGGTGCGCAACAGCGGGCTCGACCGCCTGCTGGACGCAACCATCAGCGTCGATGCCAAGAAGGTCTTCAAGCCGAGCCCGGAGGCTTACACGCCGATCGAAGAAGTCCTTGGCGTGCCGCCCTCGGACGTCCTGTTCATCTCCTCGAATCCGTGGGACGCCTGCGGCGCCAAGGCGTTCGGCTTGAATGTCGCCTGGATCGAGCGGGTGACGCCGCAGGCCATGGCGCTCGCCTGCGTCGAAAGCGAGACCTTGCCACCGCTCACGATGTTCAAGGCGCTACGCACACAGATGGATGAGCTCGGCGTTGCGCCGGACTATCGCATCCGTAGTCTATCCGAGCTTCCTGCGCTGGTCTCATCCCACAGGTCCTAGAATATGAGTCTGGAATCCGTTCGCGCCTTCTTCGCCGAGAAGGCGCCCGACATTGCCGTGATCGAATCGACCAAGAGTTCCGCGACGGTAGCACTGGCGGCGGAAGCCCATGGCGTCGAACCGGGGCGCATCGCCAAGACACTGTCGCTGCGGGTCGGCGAGCGCGTGGTGCTGATCGTCACCAGCGGCACCTCGCGGATGGACAACAAGAAGGTGAAGGCGCTGTTCGGCGTCAAGCCGAAGATGCTGGGGCTGCACGAGGTCGCCGCTATCACCGGGCACGAGGTCGGCGGCGTCTGCCCCTTCGGCCTGAGGACACAGCTCGCGGTCTATTGCGATGTGTCGCTGAAGGCTTTCGACATCGTCGTGCCTGCTGCGGGCTCGACCCACAGCGCGGTCAGGATCGCGCCGTCGCGGATGGCGGAATTGACGTCGGCCGAATGGGTCGACGTCTGCGAGCATCGGCCGCAGGAGGAAGTGTCGGCCTATTCGTCATAACGTCTCGACGGCGCCGACTGATGCTGCACTGGCGGCGCGCCGCGTGCGCGTGGCGCAGATTGCGGCGTCGCACGTGAAGGCGCCTGTTGGGCGCTCGCACTGGATTCGAATACCGCACGACAATCATGGGAGAGTTGCGGCGTGTTCTGCCGCAAACACGCCGTGATCCGGTTGGTATCAGGGATTTGATCGCTGCACAGCCGCCATACATCGGGCGTGCAGGCCATCTGCTGTTCCCAGGTTCCGCGATACTCTTCTGAGAATGCCGGGTTTTGCACGACCAGTCCGGTGCCGATCAGGATCGCACAACCCAGGACAATGCGCGGCGTTCGCATGCAGGATCCTCTTCCGATATCTTGTCGATAAACGTCTCGTTCGATTGCATCTTGGCTTGCCGGTTCCAGGCACATGCCGAGTTGCGAATATGACAAATGAATGAGACTTCGGAAGGTTCGCGACCCGCAACAAAACGTGAAATCGCCTACTCCACTTTGCCGATTTTCTTGACCGCTGCGATCAGCCGCGCGCTGTCGTCGGCGACGAATTTGGAAAACTCCGGCGCATCGAGATAGGCGACCGGACTGCCCGCGGTCTCGAACGTCTTGACGACCTCCGGCGCTTTCACCGCTTCCGCCATCGCCTCCCGCAGTCGTGTCATGATCGGCGTCGGCAATGCGCGCTGCGCGAACAGGCCGGCCCAGATGTAGAACTCGACATCCTTGTAGCCAAGCTCCTTGAACGTCGGCAGGTCGGGAAAGCTGGCGACGCGTTCGGCGCCCCAATTGGCGAGCACCCGCATCTTGCTATCGGCGACCTGCTGCTTCAGCGTGCCAGGCGCGGATGCCACCGCCTGCACCGTGCCGCTCAGCAGCGCGGTCAGCGCCGGGCCTGCGCCGCGGAACGGCACGTGCAGCAATTTGATGCCGGCGCTCGCGGCAAACATTTCCATCGCGACGTGAAGCGTGCCGTAGGGACCGGACGAGCCATAGGGGATCTGGCCAGGGCGCCGTTTGGCATCGACGACAAAATCCTGCAGCGTCTTCCATGGAGCGGAGGCCGGCACCGCGAGCAGCGTCGGATCGGCGAGCACGCGCGCGACCGGCGCGAATTGCGACACCTCATAGGCGACCGGGCGGTCGAACAGCCGATCGGCTTCGGGCAGCACGGCGAGCGAGGACAGCGTCATCAACAGCGTGTAGCCGTCCGGCTCGGCGCGCGCCGCCTGCGCATTGCCGACGGAGCCGCCGGCTCCACCGGCGCGGTTGTCGACGATCACGGGCTTGCCGAGGATCCGCTCCAATGCCAGCGCCACCGGCCGCGCCGCGAGATCGGCCTGCCCACCGGCCGGAAACGGCACGATCATGGTGATGTTGCGGTTGGGATAGACAGCGCCTTGCGCGAAAGCAGCGTGCGAAAGCGCGGTTTGCGCGAGCGGCAAGACGGCGGCAGTTTTCAAAAGCTCGCGGCGGTTCATCGGCAGTTTCTCCCCGGTGGTTTTGTTTGGTTTGATTTGTGGAAACAGCGTAGCCGATAGAGAGCGTGATGTGCAAAGGTGGTCATCGCCTCACCGCTTCCTGCCCTTTACAAAATGCTTTGCGAGAAACTCCGCGAGCACTTCAACGCGCGCGGGGCGCGGGCCGCCAGGGGGCGTCACCAGGTGCACGGCGCCTTCGGGCAGCTTCCAACCCTTGAGGATCACCTCGACCTCGCCGCGCGCGATGGCTTCCCCGACGATGAAATCGGGGAGATCGGCGATGCCGAGGCCGGCGAGAACTGCCGGCAGCAGCGCTTCGCCATTGTTGACGCGCAACTGCCCAGCGGGACGGACGCTCGCTTGTTCGCCGGCCGCGTTGGTGTAGTGCCAGACGCCCGCGGTCGAGAGATAGGCGTAGCCGAAGCATTTATGCTCGGCGAGATGCATCGGATGCGTCGGCCGGCCGTAGCGCTTCAGGTAGGACGGCGCCGCCACCGTGTAGCGCGGCATCGCGCAGAGCCGCCGCGCGATCAAGGATGAATCGGGCAAGCGCGCGATGCGTAGGCCGGCATCGAAACCTTCGCCGATCAGGTCGACGGTGGCATCGCTCAAATGCAGGTCGATCGACACCTCCGGATATTTCTCCAGAAACTTCGGCAACAGCGGCGCGACTGATTTCACTCCGAACGTCATGGGCACCGCGAGCCGCACCAGGCCGCGCGGAGTGACCGATTGTGCCAACGCCTCGTTCTCGGCGGCCTCCCCGTCGGCAAGCAGGCGCGCGGCGCGCTCCGACAGCTTTTGCCCTGCATCCGTTAGCGCCAGCCGCCGCGAGGTGCGGTTGAACATCCGCGCGCCGAGCCGATCCTCGAGCCGGCTGACCGCCTTTGAGACGGTGGCCTTCGACAGCGAAAGATCGGTTGCGGCCCCCGCGAATGACCGCAATTCAACGACTTTTGCGAATATTGCGAGCGCTTCGAAATCCGGGAGTTTTGACATTCTGGCGATTGCCCCTGCCACAAATGGAAACAATGAGTTTCGATAGTTTCTATTTCTATACCACGCCCGACGGCATATCCAAACGAAATCGAAATTTGAGGAACATCCGATGATCGAACTCAGACCCTATGCGAAGCTCGGCGGCGCCGACCATGGCTGGCTGAAGGCGAAGCACCACTTTTCGTTCGGCAGCCACTACGACCCGAACAATATGGGCCACGGCGCCTTGCGCGTGTGGAACGATGACGAGATCGCGCCGAACACCGGCTTTCCGCCGCATCCCCATGCCAATATGGAGATTATCACCTATGTCCGCGAAGGCGCTATCACCCATCAGGACTCGCTCGGCAACAAGGGCCGTACCGAAGCTGGCGATGTGCAGGTGATGAGCGCGGGAAGCGGCATCCGCCACGCCGAGTACAATCTCGAACCGTTGCAGACGAAGATCTTCCAGATCTGGATCGAGCCGACGACGCAAGGCGGCGAGCCCACCTGGGGCTCCAAGCCGTTCCCGAAGGGCGATCGCTCCGGCAAGCTCGTCACGATCGCGAGCGGCTTTAAGGGCGATGCCGACGCACTGCCGATTCGCGCCAAGGCGCGGGTGCTTGCGACCACGCTGAAAGCCGGCGAAAGGGCGGAATATGCGCCGGAGCAAAAGCGGCATCTCTATCTCGTGCCCGCGGCCGGCAGCATCGAAGTCAACGGCGTGCGTGTCGATGCCCGTGACGGCGCCGCGATCCGCGACGAAGCCAAGCTGACAATCACCGCGCTGGAAGATTCCGAGCTGGTGCTGGTCGACGCGGCATAACTTCACTCGTCATGCCCGGCCGCCTGTCCCCGACCTGATCGGGGATGACCCGGTCATCCATCCCCTTCGACAGGTTTCTCGATTGTGATCGATTGCCGGGTCACAAGCCCCGGCAATGACGCTCTAACTTCAACAACACCCAACCAACGGAGAGCCATCATGGCCAAAGTTCTCGTCCTCTATTATTCCGCCTATGGTCACATCGAGGCCATGGCCAATGCGGTCGCCGAAGGCGCGCGCGAAGCCGGCGCCACCGTCGATATCAAGCGCGTGCCCGAGCTGGTGCCGGCCGAAGTCGCAAAAGCGTCATACTATAAGCTCGACCAGGCAGCGCCGGTCGCGAAGATCGATGATCTCGTCAATTATGATGCTGTTATCATCGGCACCGGCACCCGCTTCGGCCGCATGTCCTCGCAGATGGCGAACTTCCTCGATCAGGCCGGCGGTCTCTGGGCGAAGGGCGCCTTGCATGGCAAGGTCGGTGGCGCCTTCACCTCGACCGCGACCCAGCACGGCGGGCAGGAAACGACGCTGTTCTCGATCATCACCAACCTCCTGCATTTCGGCCTCACCGTGGTCGGGCTCAATTACGGCTTTGCCGGCCAGATGAAGCTCGACGAGATCACCGGCGGTTCGCCCTATGGCGCCACCACGATCACCGGCAGCGACGGCAGCCGGCAACCGAGCGCGAACGAGCTTGCGGGCGCCCGTTATCAAGGACGTGTGATCGCGGAGACCGCGAAGAAACTGCATGGCTGATGCGAGTTCGAGGGCGTTCTCGTTTGTGAGCGTGGCCCTATGTAGAGCGTGCGGTCGGAGCCTTTATTTCGATCGCACCTTCATGTTCAAAACCGCATGACTGCAGCCGCCAGGTCCTTGCCCCCCGGACCTGGCGGCACATGCGCGTCGGGGATCACGACATGGTTGAAATGCTTTTCATGGCGCAATTGGTGCGCAGGCCGCTGCAGGCGATGGCGCGGCGCTGGTGGTGCAAGAGTCTTTTCCGCGCCACGCGCGGGCAACGCCGTTGTCCTGAATGCACGAAGTCGTGATGTCGATTTGTCGGCCCGCATGCTTGGAGCTGCCATAACGAACTCGTGATAAAGTGATTGCGTTCACGGTCACTGAGCGCGGGGTCCTGGCATGAGCAACACCAAGCAAACGCAATGGCCGGAACTGCCGACGGCAGCATGGCGTGACACCTCTGCGACGCTGCAGCTCTGGACCCAGATCGTCGGCAAGATCCGGCTGGCCAAGTCGCCTTGGCTGAATCATTCGTGGCATGTCACGCTCCATGTCACCGCGCGCGGGCTGACCACCTCACCGATTCCCGACGGCATTAGAACCTTTCAAATCGATTTCGATTTCGTCGATCACTCCTTGCGCATCTCGACCAGCGACGGCGCTGAGCGGCATTTTGCGCTGGCCGGGCTCTCGGTGGCGGGCTTCTACGCGGCGGTGCTCGCTGCGCTGAAAGAGCTCGACATCGACGTTACGATCGACGAAATGCCAAACGAGGTGCCGGACCCGATCCGTTTCCCGGAGGACAACCAGCATCGCTCCTACGATGCTGACGCCGTGCGACGCTTCTTCCAGATCCTCTTGAACTGCGATCGGCTGTTCAAGCAGTTCCGCACCGGCTTCCTCGGCAAAGCCAGCCCCGTGCATTTCTTCTGGGGCAGCTTTGATCTCGCAGTGACGCGTTTCTCCGGCAGGAGCGCACCACGCCATCCCGGTGGCGTGCCGAACCTGCCGGATGCGGTTGCGCACGAAGCCTATTCGCACGAGGTGAGCAGCGCGGGTTTCTGGCCAGGCGGCGGCGCCATCGATTATCCGTGAGCGTCACGAGAGGATCGCCGTGCCCGGCCTTGACTTGCGCGGAATGCTTTGGATTGCCCGATCGGGGTGA
>NZ_JBEGDB010000212.1:0-14085 GCF_043638955.1 Bradyrhizobium sp. 31Argb
GGGTTCGATGGTCAAGTTGTCGGCCGTCGCGTTTCATGCCGATAGCATACACCAACGCCGCAACAATGTCGCCTATAGTTCTGACCTATGAGTAAGCTGGTGCGCCCGCCTAGCTAAGGCATTCGCACCTTTGTCTCGGCTCGCCAGCCTTATCCTGCGAACCTCTTCCACGCGGGCATTGAGCGGTTCAATAGCTAAACCTTCCTTGAGATTCTGATCCTCGATCCAAATGCAAAACCGCGAGCCACCGTTTATGAAATCCTGCGCTCCGTAAATCCGTCGGAGAAACTTATTCCGCTGCGCATCATTTAAGCCAAGCGACGCGATTTCGTCGGAGCGCAACAGCAAGTGACCACCGTCACTCGGCTTGTTTCCGAACTCCATCACACTCAGCTCGCTGATCGGAGAGGACCGCTTTTCGACGATGACGCGAGGACCAAGTGTCAGATATGGTGTGATTGACGCCCCCTCGCGGACTGTAAGGCTATTTTGTTCGTCGTGTTGGTAAAGACGACGAGGTGCGCTGGTTGGTCGGCCGATCCCCACTATGACTACCGTCACGCCAGCCTTATTACTTGCGAGGTTCGACCACTTGAACGACGTGTAGGCGAAGAGAATATCGCAACCGGCGCTGAATAGGACCGGCCACAATATCGTTACAGATTGCCCTTGGCAGATTGAATTTGTGGCCACGAAGGCAGCAACCGCATTCGTGCTCGCCATGTACTCAGCCGCCTTGATGAACCAGCCAGCGACGTAGTCAAGAAATCCACTGGAGGACGTTCGTCCACCAAGCAGCGCGCGAACCTCGGCCTTTTGTTCTGCGCTCTGCCACGTGAAGCCAAGATAAGGTGGATTGCCGCAGATGTAGGTCTCTCCTCCTTCATTTTCAAAGTCGATCTGCGCCTGATCGAGCGGCGTGTGAAATAGGTCGTCCGCGTGATGCTTCACGCCCGTGCCGGTCGGCGGGCAGATACTTAACCAGTCGAGCCGCAGCGCGTTGCCACAGACAATCCAGTTCTGTGTATCCAACGGGAGGAAATCGGCCAAAGCTTCCTTCTGTCCGCGATAAAGAACGTCGCATTGGTACTCTGCGATGATCAGTGCTAGACGCGCGACCTCGGCAGGAAAATCGCGAAGCTCGATTCCTCGGAAGTTGGTAAGGGGAATTTCGCTGCGCCGGTCGGATTCGCCGCGCCGCCGATTGATCTCGGCCTCGATCTCGCGCATTTCCTTGTATGCGATGACAAGAAAATTGCCGGAGCCGCAGGCCGGATCGAACACCCTGATCTTTGCCATGCGTTTGCGCAGATTGAGCAGAGTGCGAGGATTGTTTCCGGCCTCCTCAAGTTGCGCCCGCAGGTCGTCGAGGAACAGCGGATTTAGCACTTTCAGGATATTCGGCACGCTTGTGTAATGCATGCCGAGCGCGCCACGCTCTTCATCGTCGGCTACGGCTTGGATCATCGATCCAAAGATATCCGGATTGATTTTTGTCCAGTCGAGATTACCGATGTGGAGCAGATAGGAACGCGCGATCCGGCTAAAGCACGGCACATCGGTATTCCCCGCAAATAGGCCACCATTGACATAAGGGAATTTGTTCGCCCACCGCGCAATTCCGGCTGGCTCCCGATCGTCGCGCTTCGTATTCATGGCCCGGAACAGTTCGCTGATCACCTCATGGGTGTTCGCGGAATTTCGCTCGCTCATCTGCTCGATCGTGGTCGTGAACAGACGGTTGCCTTCAAAGATGTCGGTGTCCTCAGCGAAGAAGCAGAAGATCAGCCGCGCCATGAAATGGTTCATTTCCGGGCGGCGCTCCACCGTACCCCATTCAGGGTTGTCTTTCAGAAGCTCGACGTAGAGCCTGTTCAGGCGGCTTGTGGCGCGGATATCGAAAGAGCTTTCGCGGACTTGCTTGACCGTGGTGATTCCGGCGAGCGGCAGGAAAAAACCAAAATGGTCCGGGAAGTCCCGATAGGCGCAAGCAATCGGCGCTTCGTCCGATTCTAGCTCCTCAGCTTCGAGCGTCTCGCCGTCGGTGGCGAGGATGTACCGCGCCTTCGCCCTGGCCGTCGCCGGACTGGCCTTGAGGGCGGCAAGGGTCTTAGTGACGTCGCCTGGCGCACAGACCGCGATGTGGATATGGTTCGTTTGCAGGACACCGCCCAGATCGGACTTGTTGGATGCACCCGCACGCAGCCGCTTGATTGTCGTGTCCTTGTTCCCGAAAGCTTGCAGGAAAGCGAAAGGGAACTCGACCGAGACGAATGCCTGCTCGGCGAGAGCCGAGATGGCTTCCTCGATCTCAACAGCATTCATACTGTCCCTACCCCCAAAAGTGCAGCTTTCAACGTTTCGTATTGTTCGGCTCAGCCATTGGCGCAGGCAATGGCCGGGTTCGGCTGCTACTACGATTCGTATAGTAACCTACCGTTTTTTGCGGCGATAGGTGCCCTTTACCACCAAAAGTGTGCGTGAAAAGATAAGGCCAGCCGGCAAAGGTCGGGCGGCGAGCCGGTCCGGTTTCCGCTCAGAGGTACTCCGTAGTGCTGCGTGGACGCGATACTATGCGGGCAGGTACTGCTCGGCCTTGCGGCGCAAGCCCGCCAGTTCGTCGACGCTGATCTCGCCGCGCTTGAGCAGCTCGGGCAGTCCGGTCTCAATCGATTCCTCGACCTCGGCGCGGGTCGCCTTGCGGCCCTCGCGGTACCAGACGACGCGCTCCGGATCGCCGAGGCGAAACAGGACGCCGCTATGGCCGTGGCCGACCCGCACCGCGCTGTAGGTCTTGGTGACCCAGATGCCGATGGCTCCGGGATTGCGGCGGATCATGTGACCTGCAGGCTCGGTGTGACCGGGCGGCAGGTCCTTTTCGTTGCGCCGCATGCGCGGGCTCGCGAGGAACGGACAGGCCTGCACGGCATACTCGGCGCATCAATGCGACGGCGGCTCCGAGATGTTGCGATTGATCGCGCACATCGGGCCGATCGGGAACGCCTTGTAGACGCCGAGCGGCTGGCCACAAATCCAGCAGAGCTTGCGGTTGACAGCCTGCGCGAGCTTGCCGGGACCGATCACCCGGAAATCCGGCTCGCGATCGATCCAGGCGACGAACCAAGGCACGTAGTAGCCGGTCGCCGAGACCGGCAGGCGCTTGATGCGATCAGGGGTCGGCAACGACCAGATCGCCTGATTCAGCCGCGTCTCCATTCAGCCCCTCCTGCAGCGCCAGTATCGACGATGACCGATCCGGTAATACCGACGGCCGTGTTCGCAGACGTCGCGCCGCCTGTGCTCGCGGCGCCGCTCGGTCCTCGGTATTGCCGGCTCGGCCATGTCGACCAATGGCGCGACCGCCGGCACGAACAGCGGCAGCCGGTCGGCCTTTGCCGTCGACCGCTGCGGCTCATCGTCCGCAACGCTGGTCGTCGCTGCAGCCGGTGGCGCCGCGTCGCGCTGGCTCGCTGCAATCATCAGCAGCGACCAGATCGCGGCGGCGCCGGACATCACCTTGAATGCGGTCAGCGCCATTTCACCGGCTCGATCTGGCAAGGGAGCTTGATGCTTTTCGGGTCCTCCGGCCGGCCTGCCGTCGTCACCATGGTGGTGAAGCCGCAGACGTCGCAGGCAATGGTGAAGTAGCCGCAGCGCTCTGCGGGGTATGGCAGGCCAGTCTGGCAGAACGGCTTGGCGCCGCGCGTCAGGTCGAGGTCGATGCCATCGGGATAGTTGGGATTCGACGGATGCGCCGGCTCGCAGCCGCGATCGATCCAGCTCACATGAATCATCGGGCCTACATCTCCGGCAGTGAGGCGAACATCGCGTCGATGGAATCCAGGTCGACCAGGGTTCGGGTGTCGAACTTGTAGGCTCTGATCCGCTTGGCGTTGATCAGCTCATAGCACTTGGTGTGCGAGAACCTGCCGTAGCGGCACGCCTCCTTGATCGTCGCCAGGCGCCGCCCGGTCGGGGTGACAACGGTGTCGATCTCTTCCTTCTCGGTCATCTCAATCCTCACTTTCTCGCTCAGCTCCGCTCTGCGCTTGATGCGGCGAGCCGATACGCGGCCCTTGTGGCAATCCTTGCAAATCGGCATTGGGCGAAGTCGACGAGGCTGCTGATAGAACCCGCTCTCCGGCTTGCTCTTCCCGCATTCCTGGCAGACGAGCGTCATGCAGGCGCCTCCAACAATCCGAGCTGGTTGACGCGGTCTGACACGGTGCGACCGTCATGGGTCAGCATGAACGGGAGAAAGACGGCATCGAACGACAGGATGCCGGTCTCAATCGCCATGATCTGGCCCTTGACCCAGTCGCGCAGGATCGAATTGATCGCGATCTGTCCCTGCGCCAGCGCGCGCTCGCGGTGCTCGCGCTCGGTGCGACCCCGAATCCGGTAGCTGTACGGATGCTCTTTCAGATACAGCGCGGCCCAGCCGCTGGCGCTGGCGCGCAACTGCATCTGACGACCGCGATGACGAAACGCCAGCAACAGCTCGTGCTTTTCGAAATCATCCATGAAGCCGATGCTGTCGCAGCCGACCCGGCGCAACACCTGATGATGTCGTCGCGAGCGGCGACGCCGCTGGTCGCGTTCTCATAAGGCGTCGTCATGACGCGGGCTCCTGACCCGGATCTTTCTCCGGCAGCAATTGGTCGACGACGGCGCCCAGGATCGAGGATGGCGTCTCGGCGCCGTCGCGGGTAATCGCGGTCGCCACGTTGTGGATCTCGGCGCCGTACTGCAGCGCCAGCGAGAGCACCACTGCCGCATCGCGTGCGATGGCCTCGACGGCCTCGCCGGATTTGCCACCGGTTATGAAGACCTCGCCAAGGGCGCCGTCGTCATAGAACCCGAGCGTCACCGCAAAGCGGCGACCGACGCCGCCCCATTCGATCTCGAATGTTTCGGCGCGGCGACGCTGCGGCAAGACCCGGCGCTCGCCCATCACGCCACCGCCGCGACCTTCGGCTTGCGCGGCCCGCGCTTCTCAGCCTCCAGCGCGCCCGATACCTGCCGGATGCAACCGATCAGCTCTGCGGCCTGCGACCGCGTGGTGATCGCCGCCGTGATATGCAGCTCGATGTTGCCGTCATTGGTCTTCAACTGGACGTCCGCGCCTTTCGGAATCTTCATTGCGATCCTCCATGCTCTTGATCCGCCAGCGGCGTTTCGTATCGCGTCACCAGCTCGACCACGCCGATCACCTCGCGATGCCCGACGTCGTTCGCGATCTTGTCGGCAAGCCGTTTGGCGATGCCGAAGTCGCTCAGTTCGGCCTCGATCTCACCCGTCGAGAGATTGATGACGCGATAGGTCATGCCGATCCCTTTGCTTTGGAAAACTGCAGCTCCCACTGCTCGGCGAACCTGCGCAGCTCCTTATCGATCAGGTCGATCTTGCGCATGTCGGGCTCGGTCGGCTCCTCGCCTCCCGGATCGAAAACCGTCATCAGGCTGCTGAACAGGTGCTGGGCGCCAGCGAAGAACGCGAGCTTGCATTCCTCGAGCTGGACCAGCGGCGCGTCGGGCGGCACGACCGCGATCCGGTAGCCGATCCACCCGGCCTCGATCAGCTTGCCCGCCTCGGCCAGCTCTTTCGACAAACGTTCCAGGTAGCTGCGGTCAGCCATGGTCAAGCATCCAAGTTGGCGCGTTCTGCTTTGATAAAGGCGGCGTGGACCCGCTGCACGAGATCGCAGAAATCGTCTTCGATTCCAGCATCGTGGTGAATCTTGGCGGCGCCCGTGAGCAAGGCGCTGATGGCCGTCACCGTCCGGCACGTGCCGCAGAGCGAGGTCGGCACAAAGGCGCAGTCGGCGACGGCGTCGGCGAGGATCTGCGAGAATTTCACCGCGATCCGATCCTGTTCTTCTTGAGCGCAAGACATGGCGTCATCCTTTCTTGGTCTGGCGCCTCCGCCGGGGCGCGGTTCGTTCGCTCCGATCCTCGCCGCGCGGCGGGAGCTGGACCGGATCGAGGGTGAAGCGAGCCAGCAACTTGCGCACGCGATAGGCCTCACTGAAGTGATCACCGGCATGACAGTGCATCGTGTCGGTGCGGCAGACCTCGCCGCAACAGATCGCCTGCGCAATTTCGATGTCGCTGGGTCGCTCGTTCTTCATCTCAATGCTCGGTTGATGCGGCTTGACCGTTGCCGCCGTTGCGCGGCAGGAACTGGACTTCGGAGCCGTCGACCGAGCGGCGCTCGTCAAGCTCGCGCTCGGTGTCGTGAAACTTCTGCAGACCGTGCATCAAGGCGGCGCCGGTCTGATCGAGCAGGCTCTTGATCGCTTCACCCCTGCGCATCATGGCGTCGCGGTCGGCATTCGCCCTGGCGAGCTGGCGGCGCAGGCCCTCGTTCTCGAAATCGAGAATTGCCTTGTTGTGCTTCAGGGTCTCGTTTTCCGAACGCAAGGATTCGATCTCGGTCTGCAGCGTTGAAACTTCGTTGGCGAGGTTCATGGTGGTCTGCTCCTGTTGCGGGTTAGGTGATCCTCCGCCCTGGGGGCTGGGGGCTTAAAGGCAGCAGCGGGCTTTCGGATCGAGCTGCAGGCATCAGCGGCGCCGGTTCCTGCAGCGCTCGATTCAATGCGGCGGCGAATCTGCGAGCGGATTCCTGCGACAAAGCGCCAGTTGGTGGCATGGCCTTGCGGAATCAGCAGCGTCAGGCGCCGACCGTCTCGGCTGGTGAAATGGATGCGCGTGTGGCGGGTGCCCTGCGTTACAAGAACGTCGGAGCCGCCGTAGTCCCGAATAAGCTTGATCGTCTCGCGCATCAGTTTTCTCATCGGCTACTCGACCGGCGTCAATGCCGTCCGGATGGCGCGCTCGTACTTCTTGCAGGCATGAATCACGACCGAGTGGCTGCGCTCGAACTTGTCGCCGATCTCGTGAAAGTTCTTGCCGGTGACGACGCGGACGAACACCATCACCTTCTGGCGGACCTCGACGACGTCGGAGCGATCACTGAGCAGGACGGTCCGCGTGACGCCGTAATACTTGGCGCAGATACCCATCGCGTCGAGGATCTGGTTGCTCCAGGGGCGCGCGATGCGATAGCGACGGAACGCCTGCTCGGCCATGATCAGGCAATTGATCTCGACGGCGGTGAATCCTACAGGCCGTTCCGTCTGCGGATGGCCCGTCAGCGATGGCATCCGCGCCGCCGCGATCCAATCGAGGGCGAGGCAATTGTGGAGAAACCGCATTTCGGCAGTGCCTTCCAGCAGGAATTCGCGCGTATAGTCCGGCATTTCACTTTCCTCCCCGTCTTTCAGGCCTCATCCGACACTGCGTCGGATGGCACCTTCTTCTGTGATTTCGCAGCATGCTCATTAGCGTAGGCGTCGAGCGTGGCGACTGCGGCCTGACCGATCGCAGGCGCATTGCCGCGCAGCCGTTCGGCGAGGCGCGGCGAGATATCCTTCGCGGTCTCGCTGGCGACGACGAATCCGGCGTCTTCCATCTCATCGCGGCCGTACATGCCGCCGATGATGTCGGGGCAATACATGCGCGCCCAGTCGCGCGACATGTTGTAGAACAGCTGCAGGTCCGGTTTCAGGTCCCAGAGCGGCGACCCCTTGACCTTGCCGTATTCGTTGCGCGCCGGCCGCAACTTGCCCAGCGTGAACTGGCCAGGGTCGGCGCTGCGCGGCGGGAAATAGCGCGGCTCCCTCTCGCCCTTGAAGGTCGCATAGACCCGGCAGCGCCGATCGTCGCCTTCGCCCTCGTACTCGACGTTCAACCGCGTGGTGATCGGCGCGCGCTGCTCGATGATGGCATGGAAGAACTGGGATTCGTAGGCGACGCGCTTCTCGCCCTTGTTCTCGACGATGTAGGTCCAGCCCGCCAGCGTCAGCGCCGAGATGCCCAGCTCGTGCGCCTTCATGCAGACGCCGAACATGCCACCGACATTGCCCTGCAGCCACGGCGGAATCATCGGGCCGGCGGTCGACAACAGCTTGGCCTCATCGATCATGTCGCGCAGGTTGGCGACGTTGACGCCGCCGCCGCCTTTGAACAGCAGAACCTGTTCGGTGCGCTCGTTGACGACCTTTTCGGCGTTGCCTTCCGCCAGGTCGCGGCGCGTCACGCGCTCCGGATGCGGACGGTCGGATTCCATGGGACGGTCGCCGGGAAAGGATTGATCGCTCATCAGGCAGCCTCACGCAGGGAGAATTTGACCCGGTCATCGACCGATTTGCGCCACCAGTCGGGCGCGTCGATGTATTCAGCGTCGGCACGATCGTCGCCCGGTCCCGGCCACACGCCGCCCTGGTAGCACTGCCAGAACATGCTGTAGGCGAGCTGATTGAGCTGATCGCCGCGCGCGATGTCCTCGTCCTTCAAGGTGCAGGCGCGCACGCAATAGGGCGGCCGGTTCTCGACAAACAGCACCGTGAACGATTGCACCGGAAGGCCGAGCGCGCGGGCGCCTTCGATCACCATGGCCGCCTGCTGGTAGTAGCCGCGATCGGCCATCGTCCGCTGCAGGTTGCGGTATAGCACTGGCGGGTGCGTCGTCTTGATCTCGGCATAGTCGCCGCTGGCGTTGGGAATCTCGTCGGGCCGCGCCTTCTTCCAGAATCCGCGATCGTCCTTCCAGATCAGCGAACGTTCGGGGGCGCCACCGAGCATCCCGGCCTGGACCAGCGGGAAGCTGCCCAGGGCGACAATCATGCCCTTCGCATGCGACGCCATCTCCGGCGTGATGATCGTCTTGCGATTCCGAATCTGCTCGGCCTTCCACTCCCGCCATTCCTTCCGGTTCCCGTTGTACGGGTGTCCGGCAATCGTCGCGGGACGGAAGACGCAATCGCTTTCGAACGGCTCGGCTGCGACGGCGGCATGCAGGAAGCGGCCGAGCGCCATCGCCTCGCTCTGCTCTTCATCGTCGACGTGATCCGGATTCAGCCTGGATTTTTCCCAGGCGTGGCGCGGCGATTCCCCGATGATGCCGCGCAGCATCGTCGAGGACACGCTGACCTCCGAGCAGAGGTCAAACCGATGGTAGTCGGTCAGCGGGATGCCGCGATAAATCCCGGGCTCGGTTATCGTTTTCCCATCCCAAGGAATCGACTGCATGTCCCATCCTCCCGCGCAATCGTCGGGCGTTCCTCGCCCTCGCGCCGAGGACAAGGCGAATGAAGTCCAGTCTGAGGAACCGATACGGGCCGCCCGCTAAAGGTCGCGAACAGTAACGCCGTCGTGGTTAGCTGGGCGTGTCTGTTGGTGCTCTCACCGCCCTAAATCGTGCTGCGATTCCACGCTCACGAAACCAAGTTGTCAACAGGCTCGAACGTCAGCGCATGAAGTTTCCGGACACGATGCAACCTCTGGGATTAATGCGTGTTCGCCTGCATATTTTATGAGGCAGTCAAACCGTCGCAGCTACAAACTCTCTGGACATCGAACAACGGCGAACAAGTGTAAACATGGACACGCGTCGCGTTTGGTGACAATTAAAACGACCATCGATCGTGCTCATGACGATGACACCAGATGGTCAATCCAGCCACATCGACATGGGATTCTGAGGCCGTCTCGGTCCTGCAAAGGATGTGGGGCGCAGGCAATTCGGCGTCTGTGATCGCTGCGGCGATGCATCGATCTCGCAATGCGGTCATCGGCAAGGTCGTTCGCATGAAGCTGCAACGCGCGAATGGATGGCCGGTCACCATGAAGGCGCGAACGGCGTCCCAAACCAGGACAAAGGCGCTGTCGAGCCGGACCGAACCGGCGCGGCCGGTCTCCTACCTTAAGGCGCGCGACTTCCATTGTCACGCCGTGCTCGATCAGCGCGGCGCGGACGGTCTTCGCATGCGCTGCGGCGCGCGGCACCTCAAGGGCGCGTCGTGGTGCCAAGCGCACTATCTCGCCTACTTCAACCATAGCCGGAGTCCCTGATGCCAACACGCGAGGCCCGCGCAGCACATCCCAAGCTCGCCGAGGCCCAGCAAATCACAACAGGGATAGACGATGGCCAAGGCAGCAGCAGTCGCGAACGACTTCGATCCGCAGCTCGTGCAGGAAATCCTGGCGAAGATTGACGGCTACAAATCCGATTTGCTTTCCGAGCGCGGCTCGTCGATGGCGCGGTGCCGCAACATCCGCGAGTCGATCAGCAACGTTTACAAGGAAGCCAAGGCGCGCGGCGTTCCGACCAAGGAATTGCGCTCGCTGGTGAAGATCCGCGACAACGAGCAGAAGAACCGCGAGATTTACGAGGAACTGGAGGCCGACCAGCAGCAAGTGCTGGCTATGCTCGCGGTCGCCGAGGGCGTCAAGGACCTGCCGCTCTGGCGCGCCGCATCGGCCGCCGCCGCTGAAAGCCGCCCCGCGACGTATCAGTAATGGGGGCGGCCATGGATGACACCGCCCAAGCCAACCAAGCCTTCGGCCGTCTGACCACCGGCATCCATGTTGCCGGTTACACGCTGGAACGTGCGTTTCAGGAACTGGAGTCATTGCTTGAAGCTGACCGCTGGAAACTGATCGGTGATGGCTTCGATAATGTCAGCAAATTCATCGCCAGCATTAAACTCGACACGCTCACCGCCGCCGCGGCCGAGCGCAAGAAGATGGTGGCGAAGATCAAGGCGCTGCAACCGGACACGTCGAACCGCAGCATTGCGAAGATGCTCGGGGTGAATCCGTCCACGATTGATGAGGACGTTGCCGGAAAACCGGCAGTCGCGAAAAAAAACTCCAAGGAAACCAAAGCCTCCGAGAAGATAGCTGCCGGAAATCCGGCACCCCCCGAAATCAGCGGCGCGCAAGCTGCAAAGATTGTAGACCGGCGCACCACCGACATTGCCACGACGCAGGCGAGGCGCGCGGATAAGGAGCAACGGCTTGGTGCAAAGATCGCCGCGCTCCCGGACGCCAAATTTGGCGTCATCCTCGCCGACCCGGAATGGCACGACGAAGTGTACTCAGAACAGACCGGGATGAATCGTCACGCATCCCGCGTCTATCCGGACGCTCGCACCTAACCGTGAAGCTGCGCTTGATGGATTGGATAAGCTGGTCGTCGATATGCGGCGGCAGATCGGGGGAGATAAGCAATGCTCAGCCTGATCAGGCACGACGATCTCAAGTTCAACCCGCTGGAGGACATCGAGATGGAGGACATCGCGCCGTCGGTCTGGAGCGGACCGCATGTCGGCAAGCGGCTGTCGGAAGCGATGCGAACGCTGCGCATGCTGCCGATGCGCGCGGTCCAGGGCTACTGCGGCGCCTGGCCTTCCTACGCCTACGAATTCGAGGATCTTCTCGCACAGCACGAGCAAGGCGAGCTGGAGAAGACGCAGCGCATGCAGAACCGCGCCCGGCTGTTGCCGAGCTACAGCGACGTCACGCGGATGGAGGCGGCGGTCTATTGGCCCGCGCGCTTCCTCGGTCAGGCGGACTGGCTGATGCGCGCGGTCAACATGGTCGCGTTGGCGCATTCGCTGGAGCGCGACGCCGGATGGGTCGCGGCGCAATGCGGCGGCTACGCCGACACCTGGCGCGATCGTCACGACAAGGGATGCGAGGTCATCGCGCGCGGTCTGGGCACCGCATTCGTGCCGGTGTTCTGATGGCAGAGGATTGGCGGATACGGGCCTATTACGCCAACCGCCCCGCGGAGGCGAAGAATCACGGCGAGCTGGCGCTGGAGACGTGGCACCGGGGCGACGTCAGCAAGGAAATCGAGCTGATGGTGTTTCACGATCGCACCGACATTGCCTATTTCGATCTGGTCGATTGCAACGCGCACACCACGACGCGGCTCTATCGCGACGGCCGGGGCGGATGGTCGCCGAGCCGATCCGCCGCATGGGCAGGCGGAGGCAAACGATGAGGGAAGCCGAAATCGACAGGGAGGAATTCAACGGCCTGTTGCGGCAGCTGGCTCCGATCATTCGCGATTATCTCCAGGACGCGCAGGACAAGCGCGGCCCCGATCCGATCAACAGTTTCACCGTGTTGAACGCGCCCGCGATCTGTGCCGCTCTGCCGCTCAACGGCGCGCCCGATGAGGTTTACGATTGGTTCATCGAGGCGCTCGATACCGCGCGGTGCGATCTCGATTTGCAGGCTCGCCTCAATGGTCATTGAGTTCGATCTCCCGCGCGGCGCCGAGCGCGGCTATTTCATCGCCTTCGGCGTGGCGGCGGTCTACATCGCGACAGCGCCGAGGGGCGAGCCGTGCGTCGTCGCGGTGACGCGCGATCTCGGCAAGAGCCTGACGGCGCTGCAGCGCAAATGGCCGGATTGGGACATCAGCTGCGCCTATTGGGTTCGCGATCGAGCGCGCGCCCAGGCGCTGGCAAGCGAGGTCAACCGCGTGTTGCCGCATGTCGATAAGGTCCGCCTGCTCGTGCGCGGCGAAGATGCGGCGCGGCTGATCGTCAAGACTGCCGTCGAGCGTGGCATCAGCCTGACGGGCCACAACGCGGCGATAGCGCGCGTTCGGGATGCCATCGCCGAGATTGAGCGTCGAATCAGCGACGCGAATGGGCGCGGTGAACTAGCGTGGTTCAATGCCGCTTACCGCCAATGGCGGCTCCGGGCGAAGGGCACCGGCATCAGCATGAGCTATCATGCCGCGCGGGCGCGGCTGCGAAACGAGGCGATCAAGCAATTGATTTTGCAAGGTGTAAACAGCACGCGGACAGATTTGGAGCGCCGTGTGTTTCCGCGGCTTCCGAACGCCTCCAACAGGAATGACGTTGACAAGCTTGACAAACAGGGGTCCTCTTCGCCCGCGCCCCTGCGGGGTGAGGTGCGCGCCGATGACGAAACGCCAGCAAAAGCTTGAACGTCTTGCGAGCGCGATCCTCGCCGACGATGCCACGCGAGGGATCGCCCGCCCCAGATCGGCAAACGGTGTGGCGGTGTCAAACCGTAGCCTTGCCCGGCGGCTTCTCCGCGAAAACAGACAAAAGATCGTGAGCCAGTACCGGACGCTGCCTGATGTTGCGCGCCGAGAGCTGACGTCGCGCTTCAAGCGTGAACGCGAGCGAAATCCAAAGCTCGACTGGACCGACTGGCTCTCGCAAAATCTCCGATTGACCGATGCCGCGCTTCCATCGTTGAAATCACCGTGACGCTTGCCCGTAAGCCTTTCGAGCCTCCCGGCTTTTGGCTTGGGCATTGGTCGTGGTTACACCTGACTTCGAACCGATCTCGTAAGAGGTCGGTTCTTTTTTGGCCGGAGCCATGACCGAGCACAACCGCATCAAGATCGAGTATCGGCCGCTCGGAGCGCTCAGGCTCAATCCGCGTAACGCGCGGCTGCACAGCGACGATCAGATCGCCGAGATCGCGCGCTCGATCAGCCGCTTCGGATTCCTCAACCCGCTGCTGGTCGATAAGGACAGCACCATCATCGCGGGCGAAGGCAGGTATCTGGCCGCGCGCAAGCTTGGCCTGCTGGAGGCGCCGGTCATCGAGCTGGCGGGCCTTTCCGAAGCGCAGTGCCGCGCGCTGGCGCTGGCGGACAATCGCATCGCGCTCAATTCGAAATGGGATGAGGCGATGCTGCGCGCCGAGATCGAGGCGCTGCGGTCAGCCGGCGAGATGATCGACGATCTGGGTTTCAGTCCCGACGAGCTGCAGGGCCTTCTGGTTGAAGAAGCCGCCCCACTGGTTGCCGAGATTCTGACCGGTGAGATTCACGACCGGTTCTGGATCTCCGTGCGCGGCCCGCTCCAGGATCAGGCCGCGGCGCTGCAGCGGCTGACGAAAATGATGGCCGACATGCCCGCCGTCGAGGTCGAGCTTGGCACCATCGGGCTGGAGCCGTAATGCCGCGCTGGTCCGCTGGCTTGTACGCCGGTCCGAATTGCTCCTCGACTTCGCGGGGCATTCCCAGGTCCTCCGGGCATTAAGCGGCCCTTGAGCGAGCGGCAGGGATTGCGGCTCCCCGTTAATATAGGGCGCTATGCCCTAGCGCGCAACGAAATTCGTCTGCTTTTTCCGTAACTTATGAATAATGATATAGGGCGCTACGCCCTAGCATTACAGTTGTCTTTTTGTTTTGAAGTGCGCGCGCTGGGCGGCGGCCTGGTGAGCTCTACGCCAAAGTGAC
>NZ_JBEGDB010000213.1:0-13994 GCF_043638955.1 Bradyrhizobium sp. 31Argb
GTGGCTACGATGAACCAGAAATCCTCCCTCCGCAAAATCCTTCAATTTGTCTCAAAGGTCTCGACGGCGAACAGCGCCGCATCGATCGTAGTATGATTACTGACATTTTATGCGATCGAAATCGCCAGGAAAATTGGAGTTTCGGAACATGAAATTGACCAGTCTCGCACGTGTTTCCCGCTTGTGTGGAAGAGAGGGTTGGGGTGACAAGAGCAGCGAGCGAGTTGCGCACTGCCCGCCGATACGGGTGAGTAGATTGCGGGGATCTATCGAAGGCTGTCGCCCGCCTCGGGGCGCTTGCTACGATCGACAATGGCGTCGGTTTTCAGCTCGTGCCCTCCCCACCCGAGCGCGGATTGAGCAACCGGGGGCTCCGTCGTCCTAACAGAGGATGAACTGTGAATCTGATCGGAAGTGAATGCCTCTGGGCTCGCGCAACACTTGCTGCTTCGAGACCTCGTAGTCCCTTCTCTCCAAGTCTTCTACCATCGGGTTCATCAAGAGGCCTGCGAGCCTTAGGATCGCAACGAGCCCGGAAGGACTTGAATGTACGCAGCCAATTGTAGGGATTCCGACGCAGGTCGCGACACTACCTGACAGATAGGTTGCGAAATGTCTCAGACCTGTAACGTCGAGCCGCTCGAATTCTCAGCCCTCCACCAGCAGACCGATAGCCTGCCAGCGGCGAGGCTCGGTCGGGCATTGGAGATCCTGCAGAGGCTGGCCGAACGCACTGCGCATCAGTGCGATGCGCACGGGTTCTTCATTGCGTCGGTGCGCCGATGGCGGTCAGCGTATGCGACTGCAAAGACGTCGAACAAATGGGCTCGGCCTTTTAAGCATCAGCAATTGATGCAGCCCGAAGCTTGCTTTTTGACTTATGCCCAAGTTTGGAGCGAATTGAAATGAATTGGCGCGCGCGATGTTGTTGCTGAGGTCGTAGGACGCAACATGATGATCGCAAAAGTTATTCATATTCATCTCGCAATTGCGACCCTGGAGTGAGCCGTACTGAAGCTATCGCGCATCATGACAGCGTCGGGGTTCCGTCCAGACGACAACTAAAAACGACTCTCGGCACCGTTGAGAGCCCTCTGGCTCCCCGAAAATGCCTTGCTGTTCTGAGGCATCGCGTTGCTTTTCTCCAAGTTCCTGTGCTGGCCGCCTCAGCCGGCCTGCGAGCTTTAAAGATATTCATCAACGAACTCGATAAGGGACTTGAATCGCACGTAGCGTCAGATTGTAAGGTTTCCGACACGAGTCGCGACAATGCGTCGCGACAACACTTTATGACAGGTAGCAAGAATTGCGAATGTCTCCAAACCCTAGGTTCACGCCGCTCGACTCCCTCACGCTCCTCGATCAGTCCACCCGCACCCGTGTTGGCAACGTAGCCTATGCGCCTGACACGCGACCAGCGCCGGCTCAGTTGAGGCTACAACAGCAGGAGCTAGAGAGCAGGACCCGCTGTCTTCGCGTCCCTGTTGCCGGGCGGGCAACGAAGCTCTGTACAACCTCGACATCCGCCGGCATTCATCGCCAGAGGTGGAATGCAGGCGGCGGAACCACCCAGACCACATGTCTGACAACGCCTCTACGGGAACGGACTCGCCACTATTTGGTGTGCCCGATCGGCTGCCGCCTGGGCGCCGCGTCGGATCTGGCTGAAGGTCGAGAATTCTGGCCCTCCCCAAATACGCCACCGCCCCGACCGAGGCGTGTTTTCCTAGCTCGGGGGCGCATTGGTTAGTTCGTCCCGCGTTAGTGGCTTCTGAAAGAGCGGCCGACTGCGGGACGCGAGGCGCCTGCACGCGTTCGAAGTTCCATTTTGTCATGACTAAGCGACCTCGAAGGGTCGACGGCATAGCAAGCCTCACCGCAGGCTCTGGCCAACACGGGAGCTCAAAATGTTGATGTCTCGTATCAGTTCGGATGCAAATCCAGCCATTCGCTCTGGTGCTTTGCGTTCAGCTGCGCCTGCTGGCGAGGCCATCGCCCGACCAATGACCGGAAGCATTGCCGCGATTGGCGCGCAGTTGCGGCAGGGTGCTGCCACAGCCCTCGATGCTTTGACTCATTCCAGCCAACCTCCCGGCATCCACACCACGCTAAGAGTTGCCAAGCGCGCATGCGATCCACAGCAGACGGCCGAAATTTCTAATCCGCAGATGAGGCCGGCCGTTGGCAACATTGCTCTTCTTCATCGATCCCGTCTCCGGACGTTTACGTTGACTCGGGACAACTCAGTCTCGCTCGGCTTCATCATCGACGGTGATCTGCTCGATGTTTTGGCATGACTTGAGAAGGGGCAATGAAATGCGAACGCTAGTGGTTGATCATGATGAGGACCTAGCGCGCGCTGTCCAAAGCGCGCTCTCGGATTGCGGTTTCGCCGTTGATCTGGCACCCACTCTGGATGATGCGGCGACCGCTCTGGGCTACGCCAACTACGACATTCTCCTGCTCGAGTTGGCTCTACCAGATGGAAACGGCTTGGACTGGCTGAAGCGGTTGAGACGCGACGGACATTTGATGCCTGCAATAGTGATGAGCAGCCTCAATGACCTCGGTCGACGGATCGCCATTTTCAATGGTGGTGCAGACGATTTCCTACCCAAGCCTGTATCTACTGATGAACTCATCGCCCGGATGCGAGCCATTCTGAGGCGGTCAACGCAAATGACAGCCCCCGTGGTCACATTTGGCAATCTGAAGTTCGATCCGATCGCCCGGCAAGCTTCAGTTGGTGGTCGGCCGCTCAGGATTGCGCGCCGCGAATTGTGCATTCTTGAGCATCTCCTCAGCCGCGCTGGCCGTACCGTGCCGCGGCTGTCGCTAGAGGATAGCCTCTATGCGTTTGACAACGAGGTCTCGACCAATGCGCTTGAAGTCGCGATCTATCGCTTACGCCGTCATTTGAGTCAGTCGGGTGCGACCCTACGGATCACGACCGCACGCGGCATCGGTTATATCCTTGAATTGAATAGCGTGGCATCGGCCGCCTAGTCGATCGAAGTTGAAAGCAAAGACTCCCTTGAAGATCGCTCTTAATAATGAGGGTGGCAGCGATCGACGCTCGATCGTCGCCAGTGCCCTGTGGTCTGTCGTTTATCCTTCTCTTTCCCACCTCCTGTGCGCGGTCGCTTTCCTATCACCACTAACTGCCGCAGCTCAGACGACGCGGGATGCTAGAGAGGGGCCGCCGCATGCGGCTCCTAGCAGCATTAATGGAACGCTGGACCTTTCCTCCTCGCTCGGCAAGACAATTCATCTGCCTGGGCCGGCCGCGAGCATCTTTGTTGCCGACCCGACGATCGCGGATTATCAGGCGCCGTCGAACACGACCATCTTCGTCTTTGGCAAGAAGTCCGGACGGACCAGCCTGTTCGCTTTGAACGACAACGGGGAGGCTCTCGCCGAGTTTCGTGTCGTCGTAACACAGCCGATCGAGGATCTGCGTGCCATGCTCAAGGCCCAGGTCGGTGACTATCCGATCCAAGTCAGCTATACCCCGCGTGGCGCGATCCTTAGCGGTATGGCTCCCAATGCCGATGTCGTCGCCACTGCCGTGAGGGTTACGGAGCAGTTTCTCGGTGCGGGTGCGCTGGTCGTCAATAAGATTCAGGTCGCCGGGTCGTTACAGGTCAATCTGAGCGTGCGCGTGGCGGAAGTCTCGCGCAGCGCTATGAAGGAGCTCGGCATCAACCTCTCCGCTTTGGGCCAGAATGGCACTTTCGTTTTCGGCTTTAGCAGCGGCAAAGGTGCTGCTTCCGGCACGGCGAGCGGCGGCGGCGGCAAGGTAGGGATCGGCCTCAGCGCTGGTAATATCAACGTCGGCGCTGTTCTCGACGCGCTAGCCAGCGAGCACCTCGCTTCCGTACTCGCTGAACCGAATCTCACCGCAATGTCCGGTGAGTCCGCGAGCTTCCTGGCCGGCGGCGAATTCCCAATTCCGGTCATGCAGGACAACCGACAGGTTTCGATCCAATTTCGTCATTTTGGAGTGAGCCTCGAGTTCGTCCCGACCGTTCTTAACAACAATCAAATCAATGTCCGCGTGAAGCCTGAGGTCAGCGAGATTTCGAAGGAAGGTGAGGTCAAATTGAACGGTATGGCCGTGCCGGCCCTCTCTACAAGACGGGCGGAGACCGTTATCGAGCTTGGGAGCGGACAAAGCTTTGCAATAGGCGGGCTAATCAGGCGTAACTTCAGCACGGATATCAGTACTTTTCCCTGGTTGGGCGACGTGCCCATTCTCGGTGCGCTGTTTCGCTCTTCGTCCTTTCAAAAGCAGGAGACGGAGCTCGTTATTATTGTCACGCCTTACATCGTGCGGCCCGCATCCAACGCGAACCGGATGAGCGCTCCGACCGATCGCATCGGACCACCCTCAGATATGGGGCGCATCTTAACGAACACGTTGGCAAGGCCGCCGCGGGGCCGCGACGCTCCGCGCACCAGTGTACCAGGCGCGACAGGCGGCGCCGGTTTTATTATCGAATGAGGATCGTCGAATGACTGTACGAGCCCTGCCGCATCTGTTCGTTCTGATGACGAGCCTAGGCGGCTGCACAAGCACTGCTACGATCAACACCTTTCCGTCTGAACAAGGAACCATGGTGCAGCAGCAGAACAGCGTCTTGGTGCTGCAGAGCCTCCGTGGGCTCGAGCGGTATCGACTGAGAGAGTTCATTGCCAACAACAGTCGCGGTCGGTTTGATGCGATCCATCTCGATATCATCGGCTCGCCCCGGCTCGCCGCGCAGGTAGCCAGCGAGGCCCGCGCAATGGGCCTTGCCCCTTACAACATCCGCCTGTTCGGCCCTCGCCTCGACCGGCCTCTTGGCTTCGCGGTGCGAATCCAGGCTACTGTCTATGAAGCACGTCCTCCCGTCTGTCCGTCGCTTGCCATCATTGCTCCTTCAGTCAACGACAATTCGTTCGACCAAACCCTTGGCTGCTCAATCCGCAACAATCTGGGAGTCATGGTCAACGATCCGGGCGACCTGCTGGACAATAGAGCTGTCATGGCAACAACAGGCGATCGTGCCGCCGTTCCTGTTGCCACATATGGGTCCATGGGACAGCGCAACAAGAGCGACATGGAAGCTGGAATTGGCAACAGGGCGTCGCCAGAAGCCGCGTCACCGGCGACGAGGGATGTACAGTCGCCTCGATAGTGCACGTCGGATGGCGCAATGATTTCTGCCATACGCGATATCTAGACAAGCCCGGCGGAATAGAGTGCTTTCGCAACCCCTTCGAAGCACTTCGAAGGAACAGCGTTGCCCAGCTTCGCACTCCGGATGAGCTGACGCGCCAGGGCCGGGTCCTGGACAATGCTGAGGTGCAGCGACTGCGCCTCGGCAAGCAATCGTGAGGCAAGTTCGCCCTCACCACGGCAAACCACGATCGGCACGCCGGTCTCGCTACGAACGTAGCGGAGGCCAATCAAGATCGCCTGCCCTGTCAGTATCAATGTGGCACGATGGACGCCAAGTGGAGGCTCGTTCGCTGTCTCCTGACGAAGGCGACGGTGTTCGCGTTTGACCTGCGGATTGCCCTGCTGTTCCTTCGATTCGCGCTTGGCCTCGGTCTCCGTCATGCGCATGTCCTGCAAGAACAACCAGCGCTGGATAAGGAGATCTGCCAATCCGCCGATCAGAAAAGCACCAGCAGCAATTTCCGTCAGCAATTTGATCTCAGTGAACACGAAACTGAGACACCCCATACCGCAGACCGGCAAGTACACCAGCGCCTTCCAACTAGCGACAACCGTGAGCAGAAAGCTGGCGCCAAGAATGCCCACCTTAAGAAGCGACTTCGAGAGTTCAATGAGCGACCGCTTAGACGCAATCCGCTTGAGCCCCTTGATGGGATCCAATTTCTCGAATTTCGGCTTTAAGGACTCGAAAGAGACGTTTAATCCACCATTGGCCAAGACTCCCGCTAGAATACCAGCGGCAACACCGGCCCCGAGGAATGGAGCAACGGCCGAAAAAAATAGGTCGATCAAGCCGCCCAGCGCCTGCTGGACCGCGCTAGTGAACGGCTGAGCCTGCAGTTTGTCGATGAGCCGCATCGTTTCATGCCACTTGATCTCGATGGGGGCCGCTCTTAACCAGAGGCAGCCGAAACCGGCGCAAACGCTGACTGCGCTGACCAAATCGGCGCTGCGCGGGCTCTGCCCTTTCTTGCGCGCATCTTTTAGCTTCTTGGGAGTGGGAGGGAGCTTCTTCTCTTCGCTCGAGCCACTCATTTCAGGAGCTTCTCGAACAACTTGAGCACGGTGTTGGACTGACTGATCTCCGATCCCATATATTCGACGAGGAAGGTGGCGTAACTTACCATGATGATCCCATAGGCCAGGTTCTTCATGGTGGGAGAGACATCGTTCAGTTTGATTTGCGGTGCAAACCGCCCAAGTATCATCACCGATACATCAAGCAGCAGCAGGAATGCCAACACCGGGCCAGAGACCAGTAGCGTCGTATGCATGATGTGATCGAGAAGCCGCAGACATTCCATCGCGCCTTGCGCGGTCAGACTAGGCATCAGCCGATATACGGGCCAGATCAGATAACTGCCATAAAGGCCCGTAATCACGTTCTCCAATCCCCCGGCTAGAACGAAAATCGCAATCGCGGTGGTACCGAGTAACACCGCTGTCGCCGAAGCTTGGCCGCGCGTCGCGGGATCATCAGAAGCAACAGGGTTCGTAATTCCCCGTTGGGTGTCGATGAGCTCACCCACTGCTTGGATGCTCCATAGCGGAATACTGAGCAAAAGGCCGATGAGCAGGCCGACGAACACCTCTTTCAAACCGAGGAGCGTGACACTGATCAGCCGGGAGCCCTGATCCAGCGACTGCAAGCCGTGCCTGATCTGCAACAGGCATGGCAGTCCCATCGCAAAGGTCACGCAGCCACGGACCAGCCCGCTAATGCGCGGCCGCGTAAATACAGGAAGGACCAGCATAATGCCAAGGGCCCGGGCTGCTGCGAGGCCACCTGCAAGGACGAGCTCGATCGCCTCCTGGATCAGAGCTTGCGTCTCGGCGGGTGAAGGGAGGTTCATCTACCGTCGGCTAATGCTTGCCGTGAGTGCGGGAAAGTCGGTAAATGCCTGCTCTGCTTCCTTGATCAACGCGGCGCTGAGCACCGGAGAGAACAACGCGATCACCGCGACAACGACAAGAAGCTTCACAGTCAGTGGCAAGGTTTGATCCTGAAGCTGCGTTGCCGCTTGGATGATGCCGACAACCAGGCCGACAACGACCGCAGCGATGAGCGGTGGTAGAACCCAGATCATGAAGAGCACAAGTGAACGGCTCATATGAGTGAGAATGCTCGCCTCATCCATGTTCAGCCTCCCGGTGTTGTGTAACTGAGCACCAGCCCGTGCATGAGCCGTGACCAGCCGTCGATTGAGACGAATAGAAACAGCTTGAAAGGCACGGATATCACCGTCGGCGAAACCATCGACATACCCATGGCCATCAAGATGGTCGTCACGATCAGATCTATGGTGATAAAGGGCAGATAGAGAAGAAAACCAATTTCGAAGCCACGCTTGAGTTCTGAAATTAGAAAAGATGGCACCAGAATGACCAAATCATCGGCGCTCACGTTGCCGCGCATGTCCTCGGGCCAGACCTGTTCGGTTGAAGCCAGGAAGAACCGGCGCTGCTCGTCAGCGGTGAACTTCTTGAGATAATCGCGCAGCGGCTCCTGCCCCTCCTTTGCGGCGCTCACCCAATCATCGACCGTTTGGTAGCGGAGTTGTGGCGCAGAAATGCGATTATAGGTCTGTTCAATCACCGGCGCGCCAATGAAAACCGTCAGGATCAGTGCCGCGCCATATAGAACGAGGTTCGGTGGGATAGATTGAGTCCCGAGCGCGTTGCGAACGAGGAAGAGCACGACGGATACCTTTATAAACGCTGTGCTTGTTACGACAACGAACGCGAGCAGGCCAAGGCCAGCTGTGAGCGCAAGGAGTCCAAGAATTCCCGGTTGAATGTCAGTCATTGACCGCCAACTTGCCGCGCAGCCGGATGCCGAGCTCCTCGCCGATGCGTACGATGTCGCCGCGGCCGATGCGGTGGCCGTTGGCAAGGATATCGACCGGTCCGTCGAACGGCCGGCCAAGTTCGAACACATGTCCTTCGCTGATATTTCTCAAGGCCCCGAGTGCGACAGTCCACCGGCCGCATTCGAAAACCAGCGTGATCTCGATGTTGTCGAGATCGTTTTCAGAGGGTGGGCGGCTCTTTTCGGATTTGGTCATCATATGTGTACACTCAAGGGGATATGGTTGGAGGCGGAATGCCCCTCGCGCGATCAAGCGATCGTCTGCAATATGTGCCGGGGCCCATAAGGTTCCCGCCTTGAGGATGGCTTGGCCACGGGCGAAGGGTAATACGTCCGGCAATAGAGCGTCTCCTGCATTTGCTTTGCCTAGCAGCGCGACCGTAGCACGGAGCGAGCCGATCTCTCCCTTAACGATGACAGGCAATTCTGGAGGAAGCTGGCGTGCCTCTCGCGGCAGCTGACTGAGCAGTCCGCCTAACGCGCGAAACGCGGGTGGAACTGAACCATCGAGAGGTGAGAACAGGAACAGGCGCGCTTTGCCTTTGAATGGGCCGTAGGTGATTTCGAGCTCCAGATAAGGACCCTGAGCCGTTGCTTCGCTCACGCAGATCAGCCGCAAGCTTTGTTGTGTCAGACTCTCTAGCTGATCGAGCAACGGATCGAGTGCAAGTTCGACGAGGAGCGAACGAGTTGGCTCCGAAGGTAGGCCAAGCTCGCTCTGCACTGTCGCGATCAGCCCCTCTATGAGCGGACGGGGCAACGATAAGATGATCGTTTCATGTCCGAGAACCCAAGAGCAGTTGAGCATCGATACGGCACACGGCTCGGCGTCCCAGACAAGCCGTGCCATCTGCACCGATAGCGACTTATCGCCGAGACGGGTTTGCAGAGGCTTGCGGGAAGCGGCGATCTCGTTGAGCCAGGAGACGACGGCATGCGACAGGGTTAGCCCCGGTTCAAACTCCGATTCGTCGCCCGGAGCCATGCTCGCAGGCCCGTCTACAAGACGAGGCGCTTTCGCTAGCATAAGAGAAGAAGCCATCAGATTCAGTCGCTAGCCGTGTGGGTACGCGTACTACTGCGATACCGAAGCAAGACCTCGTCGTCGGCCTCTATCTCGGCTTCCGCTTCCGAATGGGAATCACTCGCGCGCTGAACGTCGCCCTCAATTTGCTGCCATTTGTAACTCGCCGCCGAGCACTTGGTCAAAATGGTCCGTGCGTCGAGGACCGACGTCTTGGCCTGCTCTTGAGCGTCGCGCACTTCCTCAAGCCTTCCGCGTGCTCGTGCGACCTCAGCTTTGAGCCGTTCAGTGACGATGTGACAGCGACGATCGAGCTCCTCGACAGACAGCGAATCAAACGATGCCAGCTCTCGGTAAAGCTCTCCTTCGAGCGCCGCTCGGTTTTTCTCGGCCGTCGCCAGATCCTGGACAGCTTGTTCCACCGCTTGGAGGGCGGTGCGAAGCTTGGCTTCCATGTTGGACACCTCACGAAGGGCGCTCCGCTGTCTCATATCCTTCACGAGCCGCAATTTCGAGGCATAGACACGATTCACGCGGTCAGACGTGACATCCATGTGAACGTCTCCTCAAAGCTTGATGCCTCGTCTCCGCTCTGACGCAGAAATTTCCGCAACTCCTCGATCGAATTAATTGCCCGATCTGTCAGAGGATCACTGCCTTGCTTATATTCGCCAACCTTCACCAAGAACTCGGCCTCGGCGTAGCGCGAGAGCAGATCACGGAAGAAGGAAGCTGCCTTGCGATGCGACACAGAGACGACTGCATTCATCACGCGGCTGCGGCTCGACAACACGTCAATGGCGGGAAAATGCTCGCGCGCTGCCAAAACGCGTGAGAGAACAACGTGGCCATCAAGAATGCCTCGCGACTCTTCGGCGATTGGATCACCCGAGCCGTCGCCTTCGACAAGCACGGTATAGAAGGCCGTGATTGAGCCGCGCTCGCCCATGCCGGCACGCTCTAAGAGGCCAGGAAGCATCGCAAAAACCGACGGCGGAAAGCCGCGCCGCGTCGGCGGCTCTCCTGCCGCAAGGCCGATTTCGCGCATGGCGCGGCTAAAGCGCGTCAATGAATCCATCATCAGGACGACGCGAAGTCCTTCATCACGAAAATATTCGGCGAGTGCTGTCGCCATGTGAGCGCATTGCGCTCGTTCCATTGCCGAGCGGTCGGAGGTCTCAACCACAACGACGGTGCGGCGAAGCGCCGCCTCACCGAGGTGCTGCTCGATGAATTCGCGCACTTCACGACCGCGCTCGCCGATCAACGCGACTACGGTGGCATCGGCAGCCGCGCCTTTTACAATCTGCGACAGAAGCGTCGACTTACCGCACCCTGGGTCTCCGTAGATGCCGATCCGCTGCCCCTCGCCACATGTCAGAAGCCCATCCAAGACACGGACGCCGAGTGGGAATGGCCGCTCGATAGCGCGCCTTGTCATTGGGTTTGGAGCCTTACCGCGCAGCGGACGAGTTTGAGCGGCCTTGATTGGACCCTTTCCGTCGATCGGACGGCCGAAGCTGTCGATCACCCGGCCAAGCAAGTCGGGGCCGACCGGAACTTCATGCATTCGCCCGGTCGGGACCACTTCTGCTCGGCTGGATAAGCCCGCCATGTCACCGATAGGAGTGAGCAATACCCCATCTTGCAGTAGGCCGATCACCTCGGCCTCGAGCGACCACCCGGTGCGGGAATCCCGCAACAGGCAAAGCTCCCCTATGCGCGCCTCTGGCAAGACGGCATGAAGCAAGGTGCCGACCGCCCGTGTGATCCGCCCTCGTACAGCACGCGTGTCGATCTGCTTTGCTGTAGATTTCAAAGACGATAGCGCGGCGTGCAGATTCCTCTCTGCGACCGCATCGGTCGCCGATGTTGTCATGGCTCGTCTTCCTTTGAAGGCAAACCCAAACCAAGGCGCAGAGCCCGGAGCTGCGCAGCAAGTCCAAGATCGACATTGCCAAATTCGCTCCACAACACGCACTGGTCCGTCGTTAGAGCCGGATCCGGGTCAATCCGCACTTTCGGCCGGCCCTCCTGTCCATCCCAGGCAGCGAACTCGCGCGCCAGCGCATCAGCTTTCAAAGGAGAGACATGAAGGCACACTTCCGCGCTACCATATTTTTGCTCGATCGCATGACGAACGGTCCTCACCAACATCTCGCCTGGATCAAACGCGCCCAGCAGATCGCTTACGATCTCCATGACAAGCTGGGGCAATTCCTGCTCCAGAATAGCTTTTCGCTGCGCAAGCGTGGAAGCAGCCTGCGCGATCAGCCGAGACATTTCTTCGGCGCCGCTCTTGAAGCCATCCGCTCGGCCGCGCGCCCGTTCCCGCTGATAAGCTGTCCGTCCCCAGCCGCGAACGCGTTGAAGATGCCGCTCGGCGGCCGCGCGCGCTTCGACGGCATCGCACCAGATCCCGAGCTCGGCAGCCCGTATAAATGGCCCGAGCGGACGTATCTGGGGGGCCACCGGCAGCGCTGGGTCATCAGCCGTCATGCCGTGGCGTCTCCCTCGACAAATGGGTTATCACCAAGGAAAGCAACGGGCCCGCGGCATTGCGGTGTTCGGCCGCTGGATTCTCGACAGCAGTGCCTATGGGCGAGCGTAGCAAAATGCGCGTGCGGTCAAGCGAAGAGGCTTCGTCGAGCCAAGCACCTAGGCAGGCATGGCCATCGTGTTCAATCTGTTGCGAAAGTTGTTCCGGATCAGCAGTAGCGGTGGTTGCGACCGCGCTGGCCAAGTGCCGGATACCGAAAGCGTGCGCTTCTGCCCCGATACGTCCAAGCAGAATTGCGAGATCCTGCTTTGAGACGAGCTTTAGGAGCGAGCGAGCATGCCAAATACTGCCGGCAAGCAAAGCAGCCCTATTCGGATCATGGCCGAGCAGAAGATCTCTTCCCCAGTTGCTGCTGCTCGCGTCCATTCCATTACCAAGCAGCATTTCGGCCAGTCTTACCTGCAGCCTCGCGCTCTTCTGTAGCCGGAGCAAAGTCGAAGCCGACAGCCGCGCGTCAAGACGGGCAGCAAATTGGCTCAGATGGGTCGAGGCAGCGAGCTCGCGCAGTCCTTCACAGGACGATTCGGACCAAGTATGAGATTCGGCGGATCGCAGCGGTATAGGCATTTGCACACCCCTATGCCCTGTCGGAGGCGATCTTTTTACCGGGAGCTTGGATAGCCGGCGTGCTCGAAGGGGTGCCCAGTCTGGCTAGCGCGCGCGCTGGCTGGGCACCCTGACGCATACGAGAACCAAGGAATATGTAGCAGAGAAGGCCGAGCGCAGCGCCGGCCACGCCGACACCGGCCGCAAGTAGCGGGGCTGAAATGGATTTGCTCGACTGAGCGGAAGCAGCTGGCAAGGGCGACGGCCGTTCAAGCGGAGCCCGTTCAACCGGTACAAAGACCACCGCCACCTTGTCATAGGATAGGCCCTCGATACTGTTGGCGACCAGCATCTTGATCTGCGGCAGCAGAGCCGAGAGCTTTGCATTGGAGTTATGTCGAATGAACACCGACGCAGAGGACGGCATCGTGTCCTGGCGCAACAGATCATTTTTCGGCAAAACAACGTGGACAC
This sequence comes from Bradyrhizobium sp. 31Argb, assembly GCF_043638955.1. Taxonomy (NCBI): domain Bacteria; kingdom Pseudomonadati; phylum Pseudomonadota; class Alphaproteobacteria; order Hyphomicrobiales; family Nitrobacteraceae; genus Bradyrhizobium; species Bradyrhizobium sp. 31Argb. The sequence goes on from NZ_JBEGDB010000213.1 coordinate 12,698, forward strand.
GCGCGGATATGACGCCGTCGATATCGCTGATCGTGCGCGACAATTCTTCGCTCAGGGCGTAAACGAAGCGAGCGCGCTCCTCGGTCGGCGAGGCAACCAGGCCCGATCCTTTGAACACCTCGCCGAGGTTCTTGAAAGGCTGGCGCGGCAGCCCTTCTAAATTTAGCAGCTCGATCGAAAACGCTAGCTGCTTCTCCTCGACCTGGATCGTGCTGGTCCCGTCCTTGGCAGTGACACGGACCGCATCGACTCCCTTACTTAGCAGGAGCGCAAGCATCTCATTGGCCTCACGCTCCTGCACTTTGGTGCAGAGCTCAGCCTTACAGCCGAGCAGAAGGAGCAGGAGCGGCAGCACGGTAAAAGCACGCAACCATTGAGCGAATGGGCGGACATGGCCGCTTTGTCCGCAGATGGAACCAGTCATCAACGAACTCAGCCCGCCGATAGCAATTTGTTCATAGATGAGCTGACGGCACTGGTACTCTTGGAGACGAGCGAAACCTCGACGACACCTTTGTAAACGTCTCGCAGACTCGCAACCATCGCGTCAAAGTCGAGCACCCCTTCCGGTTTGCCCGCAGGGCTCGCCCCCACGGGCTGCGGCGGCGAAAGCGGCTGAGCGGCCAGCCCAGGTTGCACGACCTTCGAAATGGCGGCCACGCCGCCGCTCGCTGCAGAAGGAACGGGACTGCTCCGGTACATCGAAGAGAGCGCCTGGAGCACGCGCTCGCCAGGCGGACTCGCCTGCACTGTTGCACGCTGAACCTCCGACATCGCAGGAACGGACGCTGCCTTATCTGTGACCGAGGAGACAGCGCCTGACGTCGAAGCGACGTGCATTAGAGCCTGCTGAAACTGGCTCTGCGCGCCGATTGCTGCCGGCTGGCAGAGCCCGGAGAGGCCTTCGGCAGGGTTCAGGGAGATCGGCGTGGCGGCTAGCATGATCGAAGGTGTCATTGGTTTGGCGCCGATGAGGCACGCCGTTGTTAAGAATTGATGAGTCAGCACCGTAAAGAGGCGAGCTGACCGCAAGCTGACGAACACGCGAGCCATAAGGCCATTTAAAGATCACGTTCGGCTTCCAGTTTGAGCGAAGTCTTATTGACGCATACGCATTTATGAACGGCTTTGACCGAAGCACTTCCACCCGTCTCGCGCACGCTCCATCGGCTGACATCATCCAGCTGCTGCGCGCACCACCATCACCAAGCGGCGGTGTTGAGACTAGGCCGTGTGGACTCTTGGGATTCTCAAATCAGATTGAACGTGATTCAAGGCTTTCTTTTAGGAGGAAGCC
>NZ_JBEGDB010000214.1:0-13946 GCF_043638955.1 Bradyrhizobium sp. 31Argb
GGTCCTCCTTGCCGACCAGTTGACCTGTTACCCATGTCGCCGGTCTATTCTGTTACCCATGTAGCCGGTCAGGACCACCGCGCCACCTTCTCCCACAAGGGGAGAAGGGTTGAGCCTCAACGCCCCTTGCGGCGGGGCGGTTCGAGGATGACCTGCTTCAGATCCAGTCCGCTGACGATGATGACCACGAAGCTCAGCTTGCCGCGTTCGCGTGTCAGGCCTCCGCTGATTGCCTTGCCCGAGGCGGCGCGTTCCGCCACCCGCACTGCATCCGATAACTGCTGGTCAACACCCGACAGCGAGGCGATATTGGTGCGGTCCTCCGCATTGAGTTCCTTCAGGGACGACACCAGCTGATCCGTCGAGATCTCGCCGGTGGCAGCATCGATGGCATGTTCCCAGAGCTGGCCGTCATGAAACGTCCTGACCCGGTACACCGGCGCACCCGATCCCCCATCGAAGCTGACATCGGAGGTCCTCGCGCCGGTATGCGCCCGCTCGGCGATCTCGATGGCCCGGCTGAGCGAGACCTGGGCGGTCCGGAACAGCTCTATTTGGTGGGCGACCGCCTTGTCGTCAGGCTCCGTTGCCTGCTCCTGGCCGGAAGAAGCCTCAGGAGCAGAAGGGGCGGCGACAGCGAACGAGGGCGCGGATGCGAGCAGCGTCAGCAGACCGATCACGAGCAGATGCCGTGTCGTTCTGGACATCGCCCTCGTGGAGAGCGTACGCGGACTCACCATCGATCCTCCTCCGTGACTCAAAGCATCTGATCTGCAGACGTGCATCTCTCATCATTTGGTACTTCGATCCGGCATTTTTGAGTTCCGAACCGACATCACACCGCGGCATTTTTCGCTCAACCGCCGCTTATTTGCGTGAAGGCACGAAACAATCTGGTCGGTGTCCGGGATGGAACCGGAGCAAAATCGGAAGACATCGGGTGTGCAGGCCTCGCGCTCTTCCGGCGTTCCCCGATCTTCTGCACCGGCTCGCGCTGTGCATGACAGCGCCGTAATCGCAAGACCGACGACCACGAGTTGGATGCATCTTTGCAACAGGGCGGGGGCCAATGAGAGGATCCTTCCTGGTCGGGACGACTACCGCGCGTCGCGTTCGGGCGCCGAAAGGACACGGCCGACCCGTGTCCGGGTCGGCCGTCCGAACAGCGCAAGCCGGCTTGGGGGCCAGGAAGACACAGGTTGCGCCGATCGAAGTCTGCGACGGCGTGAGCACTGGGTGACATCAGGTGCGGCAGACATCGCCGGCTCACTTAACTAAACCGTACGGTATCGTTTAGTTATCGTCAATAGCTCTCGGGTGCCGGGGAGCCACGCAAATCGCGGGGCTGCCCGCGGCGTCGGGCATGGCTTATCGAGATGTCAGCGGGGCGGGCGGGTGCGTGCGCCGGATTTCTGCGGCCGACCGCCAGGTCCGCCGATGCCGGTCATCAAAAGCCGCAAGGAAGCCCGCAAGCGTTTTTCCTCAGCCTTCCGGTCAATTGGAATGCCGTTGGTCGCTTGCCGGAAGGTGTGGCCGACGGTGATGTTGAGGTAGACCTCGGCGGCGATCGTCGTGTCCTCGATTTGGACCGCCCCCTCGGCGACCAGGCGATCAAACAGACGGGTCATCGTCGAGACGGCTTTCAGGTAGCCTTCTTCCTCGGCGAGCCTTGCGAGCTCGGGAAAATTGGTTGCCTGCGCCGCCACGATGCGGCCCAGAGCCCCCGGCTCGGGCCCGCTGATCAAATCGAGCATCTGCCGCGCGAGATCGAGGAGAACTTGCTCGACGGAAACGCCGGAAACATCGCTGCACTGCATTTCCGCCGCTGTCGAGAGCGGAGAGAGCCAGCGCGCAATCTCGCGCCGCAGCACGGCCTCGAACAGGCCGCGCTTGTCGCGATAGCGGGCGTAGACGGTGGGCTTGCTGACCCGCGCCGTTTCAGCGACGGCGTCGATCGACGTCGCCTCGAAGCCGCGCTCCAGAAAAAGCCGGGTGGCAACCTCGATCAGCCGCAGGTCGCGCTGGATGGCGGCGCTTTTTGTCGGGCGGCCGCCGCGAGATTTCGCAACGCTCTGCCGTGCCGCCCGTGCCATTAACCTCGTCAGTGGTTCCGTCCTGTCTGCGCTACTGTACCTCAGCTCTATATCGTGCCGCCGTGCAGCCGTCATTGCCAATCTGCCGGCGGCGCCGGCCTCATGCCATCACGCGCTCGGGCAACAGCTCCGCGATCTGGACCGCGTTCAGCGCGGCGCCCTTCAAGAGCTGGTCGGCTGCCACGAATATCGAGATCGAATGGCCGCTGGGGTCGCTCAGATCCTTGCGGATGCGGCCGACCAGCACGTCGTCCTGGCCGGAGGCATCGATCGGCATCGGGAAGTAATTGGCGGCGCGATCGTCTACGATCCGCACGCCCGGCGCGGTCGCAAGAAGCGCGCGCACCTGGTCCTCGCTGATCGGCTTCTCGCATTCGAAGGTGATGGCCTCGCAATGCGCGCGCAGCACCGGCACGCGGACGCAGGTGACGCCGACTGCGATTCTGTCGTCTTCGAATATCTTGCGGGTCTCGTTGATGACCTTGGTCTCCTCACCGTTGTAGCCGGTCTCGGGATCGACGGCGGTGTTGTGGTTGAACAGGTTGAAGGCGTAAGGGTGCGGCATCACCTTCGGCGTATAGACCTGTCCGTTCAGATTGGCGCGGGTCGATTCCACCAGCTCCTCCATTGCCGCAGCGCCGGCGCCGCTTGCGGCCTGGTAGGTCGAGATGATCACGCGCTTGATGCGGTTGTTCTGATGGATCGGCCAGAGCGGCACCAGCGCAGTGATCGCCGCGCAGTTCGGGACGGCGATGATGCCCTTGTGCTCGCGGATGCGGGACGCGTTGATCTCCGGGATCACCAGCGGCACGTTGGGGTCCATGCGGAAGGCGGAGGAATTGTCGACGACGACGGCGCCGGCCTTCACCGCGATCGGCGCGAACTTCTTCGAGACGCCGCTGCCGGCCGAGAACAGGGCGATGTCGACGCCCTCGAACGAGCGCTCATTGAGCTCCTCGATGACGAGCTTTTGCCCGCGGAAGTCGATGGTCTTGCCCGCCGAACGGCTGCTCGCCAGCGGCTTCAGCTTGCGCACGGGAAAGCCGCGCCGGTCCATGGTGGCGATGAACTCGGCACCGACGGCGCCGGTCACGCCGGCAATGGCAACAACGGGATCGTACTTCACGGGAATCTCCATCAGGATTGGGCAATAAAAAAAGCCCCGGACCTTCATCAGGCGGGGCTTCGGTTTGAGATGATGCGGTCGGTCCGACTACGCGCGCACGCCTCCCAAGGCCCCGGAGAGCTTTTTGGTCGTGGTGGTGCGTTTGGTCGCGATGATCATGGTGGTGGAACTTATGCGGGAGGTTTTGGGCTCCGTCAACGGCATTCCAGCCGGAAATCGCCGTCAACGCGGTTGAACAGGGGCCTTTGTCACGCCATAAGCGGCCGCATGGACCTTCCCAATCATTTCGAATTGCTCGCGACAGACGGTAATGCCCGTACCGGCCGGCTGACCACGCCGCATGGCGTGGTGCGCACGCCGGCCTTCATGCCGGTCGGCACCGCCGGCGCGATGAAGGGCATGCACTGGCGCGAGGTGCGCGATGCCGGCGCCGACATCGTGCTCGGCAACACCTATCATTTGATGCTGCGGCCTGGTGCCGAGCGCATCGCAGCCCTGGGCGGCCTGCAGACGTTCACCGGCTGGAACGGGCCGATGCTGACGGACTCCGGCGGCTTCCAGGTGATGTCGCTGTCGGAGCTGCGCAAGGTCAGCGAGAACGCCGTGACGTTCCGCTCGCATATTGATGGCGCCAAGGTCGAGCTGTCGCCGGAGCGCTCGATCGAGGTGCAGCGGTTGCTCGGCTCCGACATTGCGATGCAGATGGATGAATGCGTGCGATTGCCGGCGGAGCGCGACGATATCGAGCGCGCGATGCGGCTGTCGCTGCGCTGGGCCGAGCGCAGCAAGCGCGCGTTCGAGACCGCACCTCACGGCTACATGCTGTTCGGCATCGTGCAGGGCGGCGATGTGCCGGAGCTGCGCAGGCAGAGCGCCAAGGAGCTGGTCGAGATCGGTTTTCACGGTTACGCGATCGGAGGGCTTGCGGTCGGCGAGCCGCAGGCGGTGATGCTGGCGATGATCGAGGAGACTGCGCCGGTGCTGTCCGCGGACCGTCCGCGCTATCTGATGGGCGTCGGCACGCCCGAGGACCTCCTGGAAGCAGTCGCGCGCGGCATCGACATGTTCGACTGCGTGATGCCGACGCGGAACGGACGCCACGGCGTGGCGTTCACCCGGTTCGGGCCGGTGAACCTGCGCAACGCACGACACGCCGACGATCCGCGTCCGCTGGATGAAGAGAGCGCGTGGCCTTCCGCGCGCAGCTATTCGCGCGCCTATCTGCATCACCTCGTGAAATCGGGCGAGACGCTTGGGGCGATGCTGCTGTCGGAAATCAACATCGCCTATTACCAGCAGCTCATGCAGGACATTCGCGCCGCGATCGCAGGCGGAAGTTTTGAGGACTTCCAAGAGCAAACGCGCGCCGACTGGGCGCGCGGTGACATCGCTACGAAGCTTTAGGTTGACTGACGCGTTTTCTTCACGCGAACCGGTCTCCACTTCGCTCGAAAACGCTATGTTATCAGTTGCAGGCGAAGCGCTTGACCGAGTGCTTGGTCACGAAACCGTAACCGCAGGTGTCGCAGGTCCAGAGATAGCTGATGATATAGTCGTGCAGATAGGCGGACGCTTCCGCGGCTATCATGGAGTCTGCGCACACCGGACAGGTCGGCAGATCGCACCCGCGCGGGTCCGGACGAACCGCGATGGTCGACGGGATTTCAGCGATTGCTGTCATCGTGACCTCCTGGCGATCTGTGGGGTGTTTAACTCAGGGGTAACTTATACACCGATTTATTTGACGTTGTCGCAACACAAATACGTTGGTTTATCGCGATTTAGAAACATTTCGCTATTGCGATGCAGCGATTTGTTAATCGATTATTTCCCTTCTTGCGCTGCGGCGTGCTCCGTTCCTAACTAACGAGAACCGCGATTTTCGCGGCACATTTTTGTCAGGGAGCCCCGCGATGGATGCGCCTTCAACTACGCGTGCAGTGCAACGACCGGGACGAGGGCTGGTCTATGACTCCATCGTGGATGCGATCGGCAACACGCCGATCGTCCGCCTGCGTCGGTTGCCGCAGGCCCACGGCGCGCACGCGACGATCCTCGCTAAGCTGGAATATTTCAATCCGGCGGCGAGCGTGAAGGATCGTATCGGCGCGGCGATGATCATCGCGATGGAGAAGGCCGGCATCATCAATGCCGACACCGTGCTGATCGAGCCGACCTCAGGCAATACCGGCATCGCGCTGGCGTTCGTTGCGGCCTCGCGCGGCTATCGGCTGAAACTGGTGATGCCGGAATCGATGTCAATCGAGCGCCGCAAGATGCTGGCGTTCCTCGGCGCCGAGCTCGTGCTGACGCCGGCGGCGCAGGGCATGAAAGGCTCGATCGCGGCCGCGGAAGAGCTGGTGCGCACGACGCCCAATGCGGTGATGCCGCAGCAGTTCAAGAACCTCGCCAACCCCGAGATCCATCGTCGCACCACGGCGGAGGAGATCTGGAACGATACCGGCGGAAACATCGACTACTTCGTCGCAGGCGTCGGCACCGGCGGCACTATCACGGGCGTCGGGCAGGTGTTGAAGCCGCGCAAGCCGTCGCTGCGTATCGTTGCGGTCGAGCCTGAGGAGAGTCCGGTGCTGTCAGGCGGCCAGCATTCGCCGCACAAGATCCAGGGCATCGGCGCTGGTTTCGTTCCTGACATCCTCGATCGTTCCGTGATCGACGAAATCGTCAAGGTCAATAGCACGACCGCAATCGAGACCTCGCGCGCACTGGCGCGCAACGAGGGCATTCCAGGCGGCATCTCCTCGGGTGCGGCGATCGCCGCGGCGCTTGAGATCGGCAAGCGGCCGGAAGCGGCGGGCAAGACCATCTTGGCGGTGGTGCCGTCGTTCGCCGAGCGCTATCTATCGACGGTGCTGTTTGAAGGAATCTAGCAATGGCCGATCAACCCAGGCGACCGCGCACGCTGAACGACGCCCGCAGCGAGGCGGAGGCGGCGTTCAAGCGCGCCACCACCAAGGTGGCCGAAGCGCTGCCGAAGAAGAACGCCGCTCCCGGAGTGAAAGAGCAGGTCACGCTGCGCATCGATCAGGACGTGCTGGAATGGTTCCAGGAGAGCGGCCCGGGCTGGCAGGACCGCATCAACGAGGCGTTGCGCAAGGCGGCGGGGAAGTAGCTCCAACGAAATAGCTCCAACGAGGAGCCGCCAGAAACCAGAAAAAGCCCGGCGCGAGCCGGGCTTTTCGTTGGATGTTGCAAGGGCGTCAGCGACGGAACGCGCCGCCCAGCATGCCGCCCACGACGCCGCCGACGAAGGCAGCTCCCGGATCGATGCCACCGCCGTGGTGGCGGGCGGGCGGGCGGGGGAGCGCTGCCGCCACCACCGCTGCTGGCGCGGCGCCGCGGGCGCTCTTCATCGCTCGAGTTGGTCGACGTGGTCGCCACGACCTCGGTCAGCAGCGCCTTGTGCTGCAGCCTGTTGAGGTAGCCGCTCTTGGGATAGCCGCGCGCGGCCTGCCAGCGCGTGATCACGGCGCGGGTCGGCTCGTCGAACTTGCCCGTGGCCTTGACGTCGAAGCCGAGCCCGTTGAGGCGGCGCTGCACGTCGCGGCGCTGGCCCTTGTCGAGGCCGATCTGGTCCTCGGTGACCTGGCTTGCTTCCTCGGTGAAGGTCGCCGGATCGATGCCGGCGGTGAGGTTGCGCGTCTGCGTGCTCGGCGCCGCACCGCTCTCAAGCGCGGCGATGCGGGCCAGCGCAAGCGAGCGGAACTGGCCGTTCGGATAGCTCGAGAGATAGGCGTTGAACTCTTCGGACTTGTTGGAGTCCTTGATCGAACGCCAGAACTCGAGCTCGACATCCGAGCTCGGCGCGGCTGCAACCGCGGTCGATGCCGCAGGCGTGCCCCCCGCGGTGGCCGGGTTGTTCGCCGGCGCGCCGTTGAGATAGACCGAGCCGATCAGGTTGGTGTGGCCCCAAGGCAACTGGCCCTTGCTGGTCTCCTCATTGACCTGGGCGCGGACCTTGGTCATCGCCTGCTGGATCTCGACGCCGGGCTGGGTGATGTTGGTGATCAGCGCGCGTGTGAACGGGCTGTTGGCGCCTTCCTGGCCGTCGAGCGCGGTCTGGCCCGGGCCGGTCGCGAACGCGATCAGCGTGCCTTCGCCGGATTTCATTTCGGCGAGGCCGGTCTGCACGTTGACGCTGCGGGTCGGCGAGTTCGACTTGATCTTGGCGGCGAACGGATTGTCGCGGCAGGCATCAAGAAACACCAGCTTGACCTTGGCGTCACTCATGGTCTGGTCGAGCGTGAGGTCGATGTTGATGGCAGCGCCGAGCTTAACGTCCATCTCCGACTTGATGTCGGCATCGACAGGCAGAAGATAGTTGGTGCCGCCGATCGCGATGCCGTGGCCGGCATAGTAGAACACCGCGATATCGGCGCCTTGCGCCTTCTTGCCGAAGTCGAGCAGCTTCTCGGTCATTTTGTCGCGGGTGAGGTTGGTGCCCTCGACCACTTCGAATCCGACATTGCGCAATGCGCTCGCCATCGACTTGGCGTCCATGGTCGGATTGGGCAGCGGCGTCACGTTCTTGTAGGCGCCGTTGCCGACGACGAAGGCGACGCGTCTGTCGGCTTGGGCGGCGGTTGCGGTCAGCGCCACGCAGATCAGCGAGGCGAGCAGGGTAAGGGTGCGCATTTGAAATCCCCCAGCAGAATCGAAAAGACTTTGGCTCTATCGCGTTGCGTCAGCCTACACGAAAACACCACCGTTCGCGCAGCACAAGAGTACCGCTGCGGCCGACGAGAGAATCGCGTTGCCATAAAGCATGCCATGAAACGCGCCGCGGCTACGTGATCTACGTCACAACCGCGTCGAACGTCAGGTCCCCGCGCGGGCGTGAGCCGGCGCGTTCGGTTTCAAGTTCAAGAGATTGCCGGCCAGGATCAGCACCGCGCCGAGCACGGTGAACAGATCGAGCCGTTCCGAATAGATCAGCCAGCCCGCCGTCGCGGTCAGCGGCACCCGCAGGAAATCCATCGGAATCACGACGGTCGCATCCGCGTGCAGCAGCGCGCGCGCCATGCAGTAGTGCGAGAAAGTGCCGCAGAAGGCGATCAGGACCACCCAAACCCAGACATGCGCCGGCGGCCATGTCCAGACATAGAGCGATGGCAACAGGCCCGCGGCCGACTGCACGACCAGCATCCAGAAGATGATCGCCAGCGTCTGCTCGGTGCGGGTCAGCGACTTCACCATCGCAACCGAGATGCCGAAACCCACGGCAGCCGCAAGCGCGATCAGTTGGCCCGGATTGATCTCGCCCGTGGCGGGGCGGACGATGATGATCACGCCGATCAGGCCGAGCACGATCGCCGTGATCTTCCACATCGTCATGCGCTCGCCGAGGAAGGCTGCCGCGAGGATCGCTGTCCAGATCGGCATCGTGAATTCGATCGCCACCACCTGGCCGATCGGGATCAGCGTCAGCGCGAAGAACCAGCCGAGCTGCGCGCCGTAATGGATCAAATTGCGCGCGATGTGCATGTGCACGCGCGCGGTCTTCAGGATCGAAAATCCGCCACTCGCGTGGATCAGCGGGTAGAGCATGAAGAAGCCGAGGATCGAGCGCGCTTCCATGAGCTGAAACACGTTCATGTCCCGCATGGCTTCGCGGCCGGAAATCGCAATCACCAGCATCAGCGTGAGCCAGCCTGCCATCCACAGCGCGGCCTTGGTCTTGGAAGGGGTGCGGTCCATCGGTGATGCGGAAAAGGAGAGGGGGCGAGCGGGAACATCCGTATCGGCGAGGCCCACGCGATTTGCAACTCGCAATTCCGGGAAGGCAGCGATGCAGGTCCTTCAGCTTTGCCGTGACCGTCCGTTCGGTGCTAAGCATCGTCCCGCATTCGAGCATGATCCGGAAAAGTGGAAACCGGTTTTCCGAAAAGATCATGCTCAAACAAAGAGATGAGATCATGATCCGATTCCGTCTAATCGGATCATGATCTGGGAGGATAAATTCATGCGTGTCTTGCAACCGGCCGAATGGTCGAAACCCCGCGGCTTCTCGCACGGCGTCAGCTTCGACGCATCAGGCAAATGGATCGTGCTGGCGGGCCAGACCGGCGGCGATGACAAGGGCGATTACGCGCCGGACATGGCAGCGCAGGTCGCCACTGCACTGAAGCGGATCATCAAGCTCTTGAGCGAAGCCGGCGCCGGGCCTGAGCACATCGTGCGCCTGAGCTGGTACCTGACCAATCGCGCTGAATACGAGGCTGCGGGCGCCGGGATCGGCGCGGCCTGGAAGGAGACGTTGGGGCGCAACTTCCCGCCATCCACCTTGCTTTATATCGACGGCCTGGTCGATCAACGCGCCAAGGTCGAGATCGAAGTCACCGCCTTCGTCCCCGTGGCATAGGGTGGTGAGAATGGCAAACCGTAAGACGTCAGCGGATATCGTGACCGGCTTCGCCACCGGCTGGCCGAACATCAGCCCGATATCATGGTGCTGTCGCTGACGACGCACAAAGGCGTGCAGGATTTTGCGTTCAACAAGGAGCAGGCCCTGCTGATCGCTAAGACCATCAAGGACACTGCCGAGCGGCTGGCGAAGCCGAAGACGAGCTGAACGGGTTTCCTGAATATGTCGCCCGCTTCCGCGGGCGACCGGCGCGCGCGAGCTATCTCGAGAGCGAGATGTTCGCTTCACGGAACCCGTTGTCGGCCCTGATGCTAACGGATTGCTTGTTGCCGCTCGTCCGCATGCTGAGGTTGGCGTTAAACCCGCCGGCATTGGCGGCCACCTGGAAATTACCGCCGCCACCGCGGCCCTGCAGGCTGCCGCTGATCCCGCGGCTGGCCTCGGTCCAGTTGCCGGAGATCGCGCCGCCCTGGGCGACCACATCGGCTTGCAGGTTGAACTTGTAGGCGTCGCTGGCGCAGGTCAACGACATCGCCATGTTGACGCCGCCGACGCGGTAGACGGCGCGGCAGCGGATGCGCTCCCTGGAGCCGCCGTCCAAGGTCACGCTGCCACCGCCAGACCAAGTGCCGGCCATTCCGGCAAACGGGCCCGACTGAGCATGGCTGGGGGAGACTGTAAACGTTGCCGCAGCAAATGCCGCCGCGAAGGTCAGCCGCCGTGCGGAGGGGAACAGCTTCGAGGTCCGGTGGATCTTACTGACGGGAAGCTTCCCATCGACCGCTGCACGGTACGCCTGCTGATGCCCCATTCCACTTCCCCGATCCGGAGTTGCCACTGAGCTGTCCGTTGGCATATGCACCATTGATCGAGACTCGCACAAGGCCCTCACGGCCGACCCTGCCCGAGATGCCGGCGCCCGGCGCGGAGATTTGACCGTCCGTGACCGTAACCGTGGAAGAGGTCGAAGGCTCGCAGGTTCCGGTTTTGGTGACAACGGTGACCTGCCAGAGGCCGTCATAGGGCTGCTGGGCCGAAACAGGGGCAGAAATCAGGGCAGCAGAACCGAGAAAGGACGCAAACAAGAGCGCGCGAATGCGGTCAGGACGCATGGATCAGATTTCCTTGAAATTTATGTGATCAACTTAGCTTATCCGGACACAATGTGTTCAAAATGGGCCGTCCTGTGGAAGGCAAAAAGTTCCTGTGAGATCAAACACATCATGGTGAACTTGCATAGTGAATGCGCATCGTGAATCGGCGCACCCGGGAGAAGGGTGCGTTCGATTCCTGCGGCAGACCTTAGGCGTTCAGTGCCTGGCGTCCGAGAGACTCGGTGCCTTGGTCGCGAATTGCTCATCCTGCGGCTTGGCGGGAAGGCTGCCGTGAGCTCTGCCGTAGTCGATCACCTCGGCGAGCAGCCGGAGCCCCAGCGGCGCCAGCGCACGCTCCCAGAGCTCTCGCGCGGTTTCGCCCTTCTTGACGAACACCCAGTCCTGCGCCGCGATGGCGCCAGCATCCATGCGGTCGGCGAGATGATAGATGCTGCCGCCGGCGATCGGATCGCCTTCCTTGACGGTCCATTCCACGGCAGCCATGCCGCGATGCCGGGGCAGTAGCGAGGGATGGTAGCCGATCCCGCCGAGTTTCGCGGCGGCCAGCGCTTCCTTGCTGACGCGGGCGTGGCTGTGGGCCGTTACGATCAGATCGGTGTTGGGGGCGATCTCGGAGGCTACGACGAGCTTTGGATTGGCCTGCACCACCACATCGATCCCTGTGGCCCGGGCGGCCGCCGCCAGCCGGTCTTCTCCATCGTGCACCACGACCCTGACGACATCGACTTCGCGTTGGCGCAGCATATTCAAGGTCGCCACGCCGAAATGGCGGGAACCGACGAGGGTAATCCGCATATCTGTGTTCCGTACCTGATCTTGCCGTTATGCCGATAGCACAGGGCAGCCGATTGTCCTGCCGCGGGGGATGGAGAAGTTCCTGGTTATCAACAGAACGGCGCTGCAGCGAGCCGGTCTGGCGCATGGGACGGGTGCGCAACAGCGGTCATGGCGGGGCCGGGAACCGGTGGGGTTCCCAGGCTACGAGAGCTCGATCATGCCTCTTCCACGCGGCTGGCCAAGGCCTTGTCGATCCTCCGGCCGTCGAGATCGACGATCTCGAACTGCCAGCCATGGGCCGTGACCTTCTCGCCAACATTGGGGATGGCGCCGAATTCCTGCAGCAGGAAGCCCGCAAAGGTCTGGTAGGGCCGCGGCGAGGGCAGGGTGATGCCGAGCAGGTCGGCAAATTCGAGCGCCGGCATCCATCCCGAGATCAGGTAGGAGCCGTCATCGCGCTTGACCGAGGCGGGTTCGGCCGGCCCCTCCTCGGTGTGGAACGCGCCGACGATCGCTTCCAGGATGTCGGCGCTCGTCACCACGCCCTGGAAGGTGCCGTATTCATCGTGCACCAGCCCGATATGAACGGCGGAATCGCGCAGGATCGCGATCACGTCGCGTGCGTCGACGGTCTCCGGAATCACCGGCGCCTGACGGACCAGCGAGCGGATGTCCGGCGTTCCCCCGGACAGATACGCATCGAGCAGATCCTTGGCCTGCACGATGCCAAGTGCAACGTCGCGATTGCCGTCGAACACGACCGCGCGCGAATGGTTGGTCTTGAGCAGCGTCGCATGGATCTCGGAAGGGGGATCGGAGAGGTCGATCGAGCTGACCTCGTGGCGCGGCGTCATCACCGCGCCGACTGGGAGATCTCCGAGCCGCATCACGCCCGCGATCATCTCTTTTTCGCCGGGCTCGAGCACGCCGGCATTTTCGGCTTCGACCACGAGCGTCCTGATTTCTTCCTCGCTGACCTTCTCTTCGGCTTCGCCGCCATGGCCGAGCAGCCAGAGCAGCGACTTGCCGGAGCGGTCGAGCAGCCAAACCAGCGGCAGCGAGATCCTCGCCATCCACACCATGGCCGGCGCGACCTTGACTGCAATCGCTTCCGGATCGCGCAGCGCAATCTGCTTAGGCACGAGTTCGCCGACGATCAGCGAGGCATAGGTGATGACGGTGACGACAAGACCGACGCCGGCGGCATCGGCGAGCGTCGGGGAGACACCGAGCCCCAGCAGCCATTGCGACACCCGCTGCCCAAGCGTTGCCCCGGAAAAAGCGCCCGAGAGCACCCCGATCAGGGTAATGCCGATCTGCACGGTGGAAAGGAATTTGCCCGGGTCCGATGAAAGCGCCAGCGCTTGCCGCGAGCCGCTCACGCCTTTTTCGACCAATCCCGCCAGCCTTGCCGGCCGGGAGGAGACGATCGCCAGTTCCGACATCGCAAGCAGGCCATTGACGACGATCAGAACAAAAACGATCGCAAGTTCCAGATAAAGCACGATTAAACCTTCTTTGACGCTCAGCGGCGACAGCACCGAACATATAGGAAGCGCAACCGGTTTGGCTGCGGCTTGCCGACGCCGTCCGGAACAGCCGCGCCGCGCGAAGGTGTTAACACAGGTTCGGGTCGGTGTGAGGGGCGTCACATCGTGAAGCCGGGGAGCGGCGGTATAAACTTGGCGACCGCAATAGCTGGCGATAGAGCGACGCAGATGGATGCTCCGGGCCTGACGGCCTGGCGCATGTTCGGTTCTGATCGAATCAGAAGTCTAGCGCCAAGCGAGAATCCGCATCTCCGGTCTTGCGAAGCCGCGCTCCGGCTGCGCGCTCTGCTTCGGTTGCGCCGCGGTGACGCGCGCGAGACAGGCGCGCAAATCGGCGTTGTGCTGCTTCATCTGGTTGCGCAGCTCGCGCCGGCCGAAAGCGGTGAGCGAGGGGTCGGCGAGTTGCTGCCAGGCGGCACGAAGCCATTCCTGCAGCACGCGGATGTCTTGATCCAAGATCTCTGGCTGGGTCATGCCGCCAAACCGCGTGAGAATCGATCAAGATGCCAGTAGGTCCGATTCGTCGCAGAACACCTAGGACAAAATAGCGCCAGGGTTGCATTTCAAGCCGCTGGTCATCCGGATTGCCATCTTCATTCGACCTCGTCCGGATTCGAGCGCAGCATGTCCATCGCGACCCACATGCCGGCAAGCACCGCGGCGATCATCGCGACGTGCCGGATCTGCGTGGTGGAAAAGCCGAGATCCTCGTGAGCAACATATTCCAGCATGATCGCCGCGTAGCCCGCGACAACGACGGCGGCGATGATCGTGGGCAGGTCGAGCTTGTTTTCCATGGCGGCACCGCGGCTCTTCGGCGCCCTGTCTAGGCCGTGTGGACAGTTACCTTATCCAGAGCAGAGTGGCGGCAATGGCGACGACGGCGAAGTAGTTTCGCGC
>NZ_JBEGDB010000215.1:0-13933 GCF_043638955.1 Bradyrhizobium sp. 31Argb
CCTGCGTCCACGATCTTCGAATCATGGTTGCCCATGGATTCAGAATCCTCAGTCAATTACAACTGTAATGCTAGGCGGACCTCCCAATGCATAGAAGGAGGTTGTGCCGAGAAAAACGCACAGAACTCGGCGGGGCACAATGATAGGATCAAGGCATGAGTGAAGTTCCAGAGAACGTCCCAGTGCGACTGCCCGATCCCGCCTCGATCGAGGCGGTCCTCGCACGTCTTCCGACCGGAGCTGACGAAGCGGCGCTGGCGGCGGCGCTCACAGAGGCATTTCCGGGATTTCCGTTTTCGACGACGGACATCGACGACCAGTATTGGCGCGACACGCGCTCAGTGATCGCTGCCGATGGGACACGGATCGCAGAATACCGGCCGTGGATGGAAGCCGAGCTTGCCAAGGACAACGGCAACATTGGCGCCGTTTGGACACGATTGCGCGAGAGCGATCTTCAGATTTCGGAATGGCACGGCGACAGCGTGCACGCCTTCGCGCCAACTGGACCGGGCGCGGCGGACTATGTGCAAATCCGTCTCGGCCGGGAAGTCGAATGGCGTGCGGGGCCGATCGTCAATCCGACGTCCCGCCCTTGGGGCAAGAACGAATTACTCGATCCGTCATGGATCACACACGAAGATATGTCCGACGACAAGGTAATCGCCGGTCCACTCTATCGGATGCTTGGGCGCGCGGGCAGCGGCGTCGTCCATGTCCGGAGTTTCCTGACGCGGCGTGCCCGCCTCGAGCGCGAGAAGCGCGAGGCGCAGCGGCCCGAGATGGAGCGCCGTGTAGTGCGGGAAGTGACGCGGCAGGGCACGACCGAGACGCCGTTCCTGGAATTGGTGCCGGACTGGTTCGAGTTCGTGCCACGGGAGAATCGTTTCTTCCAGGATTGGGAAGAATCAAGCGCTTCGGCCGAGCGGGTCCATGATCATCGCTCGCGGCATTTTATCGATCGAGAGACCGGCCGGCAGCGCCATGGGCAAGATCAAGGTCGAAAAATAAAGGATCGCGACCATCGGTATCGCCCGCATGAATTCGATGTAGCCGATCGCGAGCAGCCGAAGCGCGCGCATCTTGGATCGTCGCGCCAGCGACAGCAGAATCGCGAGGGGCACCGACAGGGCAAAGCATGCCGTCCAGACCAGTAGGGTCACCGGCAGCCCGCCCCACTGGTTCGAAGAAATTCGTGACGGCCCCGGCACGCCGGCCATCAAAAGCCAGCAGAGGAGAATAACGATAGGCCAGCCGACTACGAGTTCACGCCGCCAGAAACGGGGCGCGGCCGTAGCCGAAAGCAGGCCGACCAGGAGCAGGCATACCAGGGAGGGACGCCACGCCAATTCGGCCGGATAGAAGGCGAACACGATGAAGCGCAGCTTCGCTGCGATAAAGGCCCAGCCCGCGCCGCCATTCGCCTGGCAGTCCAGCGCCGTTCCCT
The DNA here is from genome assembly GCF_043638955.1 of Bradyrhizobium sp. 31Argb. Taxonomy (NCBI): domain Bacteria; kingdom Pseudomonadati; phylum Pseudomonadota; class Alphaproteobacteria; order Hyphomicrobiales; family Nitrobacteraceae; genus Bradyrhizobium; species Bradyrhizobium sp. 31Argb. The sequence goes on from NZ_JBEGDB010000215.1 coordinate 1,448, forward strand.
GCCAGGTCGCATCAAGGAAAAGCCAGCGGACCAGCGGCGGCAGAACTTGCAACACGAGTAGACCGATGGCGATCGTCGTGACCGAGTTCCACCACGTCCCGAACAGACCTCTCTGCAGTCGCGCCCAGGATTCTACCTCAGGCTTTGGCTGGTCCCTGCGTGCCTCGATCGCGGTCATGCCGACCTCTCTCCACGCAACGTCACCCTGCTATTGTAGAAGTTCATCAATGCCGAGACCGCGAGGTTCAGAGCAAGATAGAGCAGAACGACGATCAGCAGCGCTTCGAAGGCCTGCCCGGTCGTATTAGCGGTGGTGTTGACGATGTTCATGAGATCCGGATATCAATCTGCTAATCAAACGCCAGCGCAGGCGGCCACGAGCCGCGATCAATCCGATGAGGATTGCGGCCGTCGATGCGTGTTCTGCTATGGCAGGAACATCCCTCGCCCGGCCGGCTATCAAAGGTGGCCAAGATCCTCTTTCACTGTGCGCTCACGCGCCGGGATTTCATCGCCTGCGCCGGGCAATCTCATCAGCGACCGCGCTCGCGGCGCGTACCAGCCGTTCATGCAGAGTCTCGAACAAGTCGAGAATCTCATCATTGGGTTCATTCCTGCCCCCCTCGATAGCCTCGGCAACCAGTTCGTCGAGAGGCGTTTCCTTCAATTGACCTTTCTCGAGAAGGTGTTCAAATAGCCCGTCGCTACCAGGCTGCGGTTGGATTCGACCGTCGGAGTTGCACCAAACCCCGAATGTCTGATGCCCCATAACGGCCTGTTCGACCATCTCCGCCTCCAATGGGATCAGCGTACCCCACGTCTCATCCTCCTCATCGACGAATCCGGCCACGTACATCTCTTGCTCCTCAGCGTCTTCATCGCGAGGCCGGAAGAACGGCGTAGGAATGATTCGAGGGGATTTTGCCATAACAATCTCTCCAGGGGGCTCAAGCACCAGTTGCATCGGTATTTGGCAGCATCAGGGCCCGCGCCGACGGATTGTTGGCACTGTGGCAAGCTTGCCAGACTAGTCGCGGGCGATTGACGAACGCGCCCGGAGATGCCGCAGCCGCCAAGTAGCAAGTCTCGTCCATTGCGAAACACGCACCTTTGGCCACCGGAGAACTTCACTGAATTGGCACAGTTCAAGTTCAGCGCAGTATTCCTGCTGAATTAGAAGGGGATTGCATTTTTCCAGCGTGATCCGGGGTTCGCCTGTGTACCAAGAACGCCACGGGACAAGAGTGAAATCGCCGACAGACAACCCATCCGAGGCGATCAGGTCCCTATTGGTGCGGCAGATCACCAACTCGGTGCAACGGATCGAGAGTACTTGCTACCTTGTCGACGAAGGCGTCGTGCAGTTCACGGAGATGGGGCCAAGCGTTTTCCTGACGCGCCTCGCGCAACAGATTCAGGAAGGGTAGCAGGCCCGAACTGCGGCAGCTGTCGAATTCCGCCGGCGGGGCGTTTCTTCTCTGCGCGGCTTGGATCCCAGCCCTTGCTTCTAGGAAGGAAAAAAGATCGACTGCCTCGATCAATTCGCTAGACGCTAACAACTGCCGGCACGATAGATCGCAAGATAAACTTTCTGTCGCATGACGCAAAAAGTGAATAGGCGCTGAAGCGCCCTCGTCGATCGTTCTGCTGAGTTCACGTGATCGTCAGCGAAAATGTTCTTCTAGCAGGGGTTGAATATCGCTCTCCGATCGAATACAGAAATCGCGGGCGGGTAGCTCGGTTGGTAGAGCAGCTGACGCTTAATCAGCAGGGTCATAGGTTCGAATCCTATCCCGCTCACCTCTCAGGAGGTTGTCATCGAAAGCACGGTTGTCGAACGCTTTCGGAAGACGCAAGTGGCAAGCGAGAAATCGAGAGACTGCGCAAAGTCTTGCTCGCTTCCGAGCGAGTCCCTACACGCCCCTGATCAAATCAGAGATTTTTCACAATCGTCGTCAACAAAACATCGTAGGCCTGCGCCTAAGATGTTTCGCTTGCAGTCGTGGCACGATGTGTCCCAAACAGGATGGAGAATTCCGTCGCGGCGCCTCGACGCCGCACTTCACAAGTGTCGCTGCGACAAACCAAGCAGCATTGCGTCTTGAAGGCGACATAATCAGAACTTACCTTAAAGTCGTTCTCTATCTCTTATGCTACTTATGATAAGACGCCGTAGCGGCATGATTGGGGGCAAGGAAAATGAATCCGCCGAATCCCTTTCTAAGGCTCGAAGCGACAGGTCCATCGGCGAACGCCGTGCTCCACGACGAAGCGGAAGGCCCAGTCACTGTCCGCGATCTCGGCCGGCTTCTCGCCGAAGCGGGGCTGACGTGGGATGCCTTCATCAACGCCGTATGGAATCTGGGTGTCGCAGATGCGGGCAATCTGCTCCGTTATCTGGATGCCGCAGTATTGAAAGGAAGCGCAACGCCTGAAGCACTGCGCTTCCATCTTCGCTTCCTCAGATCCGTGCCTCCTGCCGACTATCCCATCTGGGAGGATATTGTTCGCTCCATTCTCGACGATCGTCCGCTCTCAGAATCTTCCGAGCACTTTCTGCAAAGCGAAGGCATCGATCGCCTATGGCGTCTGATGCTCACGAGCGTGCGACAGGAGAAGATCGCCGATTCTGACGGCAGGCCAGATCCGCGTCTGCTTGTCCAATCGCTTTTCAGGTTCCTGGAGCTCGCTGACGCACTGATCGCAGACGATCCGAATATCCCTGTCGTACTCGATGCCGTGAACCGGTTCGGCAGTCTCCAGCAATATTTCAGTAAGCACGATGTTCCGCGCGAGGCGATACGGCTGTTATCGACCGCCGGCTTTGATGCGAATTATCTCGTCTTGGGAAGTCAGGAAGTACTCTCCCGCAGCAGGGACGATCAGCCTGACAGGCGGGCCGCATGGGGCAGTGAATTCGATGAGCTGATCACTACGATTGTCGGCACCGAGCAAGCGCCTCCCCAAATTGAACTTGGAATCGATCGGTTCAAGTTCCTGGGCGAGTTAGCAGGCGACCGGGAGATGGTGAGAACCGAGAACAGCCTGCCTGCGGCGCGGCGGCTTGCGGCCCGCTTGCTTCCGCTGCTGCGGGCGAGAAAACTTGTGTTGCAAAGATTCCGGCTTCTGGTGCCGGCGAGCGTGCTCGATGAATATATTCACCGTATAGAGCGATACGCCACGCAGTCCGACGCTGGCCAGGCACCAGCGCTCGGAAAGATCACCGCGCGTCGGAGCACCAAATGCGCCCCGGAGTTGCTCTTTGACGATACGCGGCTTGGGTCCTGGCTCTTCAAGCCCGACGGCATCGTTCATGGTGAGATCTGCCGGATCCTGCTGGATCCCGCAGTGCCGCTGCTGGAGATCTGGCAGGAGCCCTACTCCGAGTTCATGGCAGCAATTCCTCTCTACCCAGGCTTCAATGCAAGCCGGCAACGATGCGTGTTGGTGGAGACCTATCACTTCGATGACCGGATCTCCGAGCTGCTCGGACGCCAAGAGACGCTGAGTTTCATGCTTGACGCGTTATTGTTCGACGCGTTCCTCGGCCAGGCGGAGAAACTGGTGGTCTTCGCCGCCCCCTGGGGCCGATCAGCCATCTTTGCCGACTATGTCGCCGGGCTGGCGAAACAAAACGACGCCATCCGCTATTTCGAGAGCTATGAGTTCGAGGCTGTCGATCCGGGCGCAAGCGCCCTGCAGAACTCGCTGACGGGGCAGTTTCACTATACGGAGTCTCTCGGTTACAACCGACCACTGAAAGGCATCATCGATTTCGGCTTCAATCTGGTCGGCCACCAGACCATTGACAAGCTGACGAGCGGTGGCCGCGGCGTATTCGAAATCGACATCCAGGCCTTTCTGGGAGCGCGCCATCTGCTGAACTCCATTCCCAATAAAGAGAAAACAGCTATCGAGGGGTCCGAGGCGGCCTTCTTCGACCGGCGGGGGGAACGAGAAGCCGAGCTCACCCGCCGGGGCGAAGAAAAACAGAAGCAGGCGGAAGTCTCGCTCAGGTCAGTGCTCCCTGAAGCGCATTTTGAGATCCATCGCGAGATCGATAGCGCGACCTGTGCCGAACTGCTGGCGCTGCATCGGCAAGCCTTTCCGGAATATGCCTTCGTCGATGAGCAATACTACGCCGAACGAATGCGCCAAAGAGATGCGACGCTGTTTGTCGCTCGCAGCGGCGGCGCAATGGCCGGGATGGCGCTGACGTTCCGCAGCGGTTTACTGCCCAATGACGCCGTCTATATTGATGAACTTGCGGTCCGCGCAAACCAGCGGAAAAAGGGGCTCGGCTCTGCACTCGTGGAGCTGGCTCTGCGCACCGCGTCTGTTCGTGGAAGTCGGCAAGCCTGTCTGCTGACCCGGTTCGATCCTGTGGGATCACCGCTTATGAGGTTCTACGAGCGCCTGAACTTCCGGGCGGAAGCGGATTATCCGGACAGGGGCAGACTGTTCCGGCGCTCGATGTCACTGTTCGGGCCAGAGAACCGGCCGGGCATCGACGCAATCCTTGCGCGTCTTGAGGCGCGGCTCGGCGTCAGCGTTCCGCAGCTGCGCATCGAATGCTTCACGGCAATCACGCCTGGCTTGATCGAGATGATGCAATCGCTAGAGACGGTGTTTCCGGAGGACATTCGTTACAGCCGGGATGAGTTCTCGGACCGGATGAGCTTCCGCGACGCCTACGTGCTGGTCATCAAAAGCGGTGATGATCCGATCGCGTTTACGCTCTGCTACCATGATCCAATTCTTCCGGACCATGTCATGTTTGGCGATGTGCTGGCGGTCAAGCAGGAGTGGCAGCACAAGCGCATTGGCGTGGAATTGGTCAAGACGGTGCTGGAGATCCCAGCGCTTACGAACTACACGGATTTTCTCTTGTACTGCACCGAACGCACGAAGGAAGGCAAATCGCTTGTGCAGTACTACAAGTACTTCGGCGGCAGGGTCATTGATGTCGCAGACAAAGTACGAATGCTGATTCCGCTGCGGGCAAACCGCGCAGGATCGAGGCGGTCCGATCTACCATCCCGTGGACAGAACAATGCTTGCGGATCTGCAGCATGCTCGTTGCGGCTCGACGTGAAGAGAGCGCGACCGCTGCGATCGCGCTACCCGCTAACCAAGGTGCGGGCGAGCCGCCGCGTGACTGCGCTTGCGAGCCACCGTCGCTCGTGACGCCAGGTCGAACTTGGCCTCTCGCCGCGTGACGGCACTGTCTCAGCGAAGGCGCCAGCAGAGTCTTCATTGTAAAGAGGGAAGAATTATGGGGGCCGCCTCGCTTACGGACCACATCCTCGGAACGCCAGATTGGTCACATTCGCTCGCCGCGCCCGGTCTGGGTCAGAGCGCATCGATGGACTTGACACATACCCCAGCGGGGCCGGATGCGACCCCGCCTGCCTTCTCCATGTCCGTCGCGGCCGCGCCTTCAGTCTACGGGCGGCCAGTGCCCGGTCTACAATTGTACAATGAGCCGTGGTCCAGCCAGACTCTGGGAGCGCAGAACGCGGACAAGGCCATTCGGCCGATCGCGAATGGGTCGATCTGGGATGTCGTGACGCGTCTTTCACAGCCCGGCGCGCCGGTCGATCGGCTTGTGACCTTCATACTTGGGCTTGCGCCTCATTCCGTTGGCCCGTTCCTGCGCTACCTGCAGATAGCGGCTCTTGATGATGAAGAGTTCAGTCATGAACGGCTGGCCGTTCACCTGGATATCGCGCTCGCCGTTCATCCGCGCCATTACCAACTGCTTCGCAGGTTCGTAAGCGAGGTGCGACATCGAATGAAGCTCTCTCCGGAGGTCGCGCATTTTGTCGATGATCTGGATCTAGAAAACCGCTTGCATGCTTTTCTGGTCGGTAAATTCGGCTTGGTCCCACTGACCCAGGTCGAGCCGCGCAAGCAGCGGACTGCCTTTATACGCTCGACCCTCCGATTTCTGGAGAGCTTTGCTGCTCTTACAGCAGCCGATCCCAATCTCGCCCTTCTCTATCAGACCGTAAATCGCTTCGGAAGCATCCAGGCCTACTACGCAGAGCACGAAAGGCCGCGTCGTACCGTTCGGCGCCTCGTCGAGCTCGGCTTTGACGTCGATCACATCGTATTCAGCCGCGATGAACTGGCCTCGCTCGGCGCGGGCGAGGAAGATCTACGCAAGCCGTGGGCCGCCTGGCTGCGTGATACAATTCAGCGCTTGCTGGGTAGCCGTGACGAAGAGCCCGAAATCGACCTCGGGCTCGATCGCAAGAAATTCTTTGGTGTGATCAAGCAGGATTATCAGGCGCTGCTGAAGGATGAGGACGAAGCCTCTGGCTTGCGGCTGGTAAACCGGCTTTTGCCCGAACTTGAGAGGCGGCAGGAAGCTCTGCTCCGCAATGGTGACTTGATCAACGAAACGTCGGTCAAGCAAATCATCCTCGAGCTTCAGGCGATCAAGAAAAAAATATCGGGCGATGCTGAGCATCTCCCGACGCAGCGTTTGGTTGCCATTCGCAGCCCGAAACTAGTTCCTGAGCTACTTTTCGACAATACCCGCCTGTCCTGCTGCCTGTTCAAGCCGAATGGTCTGTTTCATGGCGAGATCTGCCGACTGATCCTTGATCCGGCAACACCCATCATCGAGTTCTGGCTGGAACCTTACCCTGAGTTCTTGGGACTGGCGACGCTCTATCTCGGGCTGAATGCGCGCGGCGAACGCACGATCCTGATGGATACGGTCGACTACAACGACCTGCTGCACGATCTGCGAGGCTACAATGGCACGATGCGCTTCATGCTGGATGCCATTGTGGCTGACGCCCATCTGGCGAAGGCAAAGCGGGTTGCGATCATCGCAGCACCCTGGGGAAAACCGCTTGGGTTTGCCAATTTCGTCAAGCAGATGGCCTCGCGCTCGGAGGCGATCAATTACCGAGAGAGCTACTATTTCGAGGCCGCCGATCCGGCCGATAGAGCGCTCGAAGAGTCACTTGTAGCGCGACATCATTATACGGAGGCGTATGGTTACGATAGTCCGCTTGCCGGCGTGATCGACTACTGCTTTAGCCTGGTGGGCTGGGGCACGATTGAGAAGCTGTACACAGGTGGCCGCGGGGTCTACGAGATTGATGTCGAGCAATATCTGCTCGAGAACGAAAAGTGCAAGATCGGCAAGTCTAACACAGCGGTTGCGCGCGCGCGGAAGAGCGAGATCTTTGCTCCACCCGCTCACCACGATGAGGAGCTGTCGTGGCGCCGCAACAATGCGATCGGCCGCGCCGAACAGCGCATGTCGCGGCTGCTGCCCGATGTGCGGATCGAAAGGGTTGCCGAGCCGTCGGATGCGATCATCGGCGAGCTCATTGAGGTCGAGAACAGCGCGTTCCCGGAAGAATTGAGATATGGCCGCGAGCACTTCGCCAAGCACCTGATCCTCAAAGACGCCGAGCTGCTTTTGGTTCGGCAGCAGCAATCACTCGTAGGCTTTGCATTGTCCTATGTCGCGCCCGCGATCTCATGGCAGGATGTCTTCCTGGACGATCTGGCGCTTCGATCGGATTTGCGCTCAAAGGGCGTGGGTTCGGAGCTGGTGGCGCTACGCGCGGAGCTCAGCGCGATTTCCGGGTATCGCGGTTTGTACGTCACGGCGACCATCTCGCCCGAGCTGTCGCGCTTCTATGATCGGCTACGCTTTCAACTGGTCGGCATGGTCCAGAGCATCGGCCAAATCCTCTACCGGCCGCTCGGTCTGCTGAGCTTGGGCGATCTTGAGGTCCTTCCGACGATCCTGCGCGAGGCGGAGCGGCTTTTGCAGGCACAGTTCAGCCGGCCAAGTGCGACCGTGCATTCGGCGATGGATCAGGATCTGTTGCAGATTGCATTGGGATTGGAGACGGCGTTTCCCGAAGATCTGCGGTACGACCAGGACGCTTTCCGCGAACGGATGGCTTGCCCGGATGCCCACTTGCTGGTCTTGCGGGAGCAGAATGAGCCGATTGCGTGTTGCATGTGCTTCCGCGACCCCGGTCTTCCTCGACATGCGATCATGATCGACTCGGTGGCGGTCCGGCCCGAGCTGCAGGGGCGAGGCATCGGCCGTGTCCTGCTAAAGACCCAGCTCGCCGTTCTTGCGCGGACGGGTTACACCGCGGCGATGCTGACCTGCCGGAAACGAAGCGTGAATGGCGTCGATCTGGTCGCGTTCTACCGCAGTCTCGGGGCAAAGGAGCTCGGCCGCACCGGCAACAACGTTCAAATGTGCATCCCGCTGCGCGCTAAAGGTCCTGACACCGAAAGCCAAGACAAGGGCCATGTCATCGATGCTGGCCTTGACTCAAAACAGGAAGAGCAGCTGTCGAGCGGTGATTTCGCGGGCCATCAGCTGAATGGTCACAAGATGAATGGCCACGAGACGAATGGTCATGGGATGAATGGTCACGGCTCAGCCATGGCACACTCCTTAGTCTCGAGCAGGCCGCGGACGGACGTGATGCACGGCAACGGGCACGCCAATGGCAGCACTAACGTTGCTCGACCTGGGAATGGTGCCGCCGATGAGCAGCTCGGCGAGGTCGCCCGCCTTCCATCGATCAATCGTGGCATCGTCGAGAAGCTCCGCAAGGCAGGGATTCACACCATTGACGACTTTCTCCGGTCCGCAGGACCGCGAGAAGGACGCTCGGCCTTGGCGGACGAGGTCGGCATCGACGCGGACATTTTGCTTCACGCGGCTCTGTTCGCCGACTTGACCCGGACAGGTGTCGCGCCGCGTGATTTGGGCCGACTGCGACGGGCACGCGTGCAGACGCTCGATGAATTGCGTGACTGCCCGGCGGAAAACTTGCGGCGCGCGCTGCCGCCGGAAGTTTCCGATGCCGATATTCAACGATTCCGTGAAGCTGCCGTCGGCTTGGACACAGCCGTGGAGCGCTGATCCTTCAAATCGAAAACGGGGGTTCATATGCCAGATACCATTGATTTCGGAGCTGGACCAGCGGTCGTAGTTTTTCAGCCGCCCGGGCGTATCGGTGGGATCATCCCCGAGGCACTGTCTCAGGAGGGTATCAGCTTTGTCGAGCGCCCGATCGATCGGGTCGGAGAGCTCAAGACCGACGGCGGGCCGCGCTTGGCTATCGTGATCGGCGCGCCGGCAAACCCGTCGGCGCGGAACGGCCTGCGCCAATGGGTGGACAACGGCGGATCGGTCATTCTGCTGTGGTGTGACCAGTGGCCGGCCAACGAGTTGCGCGACTGGTTCGGCATCGAGCGGCAGTCCGAAGACGTGGAAGGCGGCTATCTGTGGCCGGCCGAAGAACTGGCAATTCCGGGGCTGTCCTCCGAATGCCTGCAATTGATCGGCCGCCATTTTCTTTACCGGCTCCCCCCTGATGCGCAGTCGCGCGTACTCGCGCTCGGCTCAGCCCACCCGGCAGCAGCCATTGCGTTTGATGCGACACGCGACGGATTTTCCGACGATGAATGGTTCTGGGCAGGTCAGGAACTGTACCGCTATTCGCGGGGCCGCACACTCATTGGACCGTTTGAAGTGCCAGGGATCGGACCAGTGACGCCGACCACGGCTGGCTCGGGCGATTTCACGGGCGATGGCTTTCGCGACAACCTGATTGTTTGCAGAGACTATAGTTACACAATTCTGCGCAATGGAGCATGGGTCGACGGCGGAACATTGCAAAACCGGATTCGACACGTCTTGACCTGGAATCCAGGCGCGGGGATTTGGCCAATCCAGCTATTCCTCGAGGACGGTTCGTTTTACATCGAATCCCTGGACGGAGGACGAACCTGGAGCAGCGCAAAGGTCTTTGCGCCTGACGGCAAGACGCCAATCCCGACAGACTTCGGCTATAGCTACGAATACCTCGACGATTCCAGCGTGGTGCGCGTCGCGCTCAACCTCTTCAGCCAGGGAGCCTTCTTCTCCAATTTTGGCGCCAGGTGGATCATGCCACCTGTCTTGCCCAATATCGGCCCGAAGTATCTTTACGCCAACGTGATCGCGCCCACGATCGGCTACGCTTCCGACGCCGCGCGAACGGGTTTGCGCGACCAGATTTCATTGCTGGTCTATTCAAACGTCTATGCAAGAGATCCAGTTTCCGGCACATTCAATTATCCGTTGCAGTTTCACAAGCTTTACAGCGCGGGACCGGCGGGGCGGCATCCCCTCGTCGTCAACCGCGGGCGTGCAACGGCGGTGCTCTATGATATCGAACGCACTATCTATCAATTGCAGCAGGGCCTGGATCACGATCCGAATGCGGCGGTCATCTTGGCTGGAGGATTGACGACCTTCAATCCGGTGATCAACGTTTTTGACGATTGGATCGACTACACGCAGCTCGACCTCCCCCAAGCCGACCTTCATGAGCGGCTACTGAGAGTGATGGTCACCTCACTCTCGCCGGCGCCGATACCGCGCCTCTGGTATTGGCCGAACGGCCTCCGGTCTGTCGCCAGTTTGAGTCATGATGTCGAAATCTCCGTACCGGACCAGAATGCGCAAGTTGCGACGGAGACGATGAGGATCGGCGAGATGGCGAAAGAGGCCAAACGCCACGATACGTTCTTCGTCCTGATGACGGGCACAGACGTGAATACGATGTCGAGGAAGGATTTGGCAAAGTTGGAAGCAGAGGGTCATCAGGTGACGATCCACTTCGACACATTCGGATCAACCGACTTCACGGCGGCCAATTTTCAGATGCAGTCGAACCTCCTCCGCGAACGCGGCGTGAACCCCGTCTCGGGAAATCGCGATCATGGCCTGTCCTGGCTGAAGGATTACCTCGGATACGCAATCATGAGCCAGCCGGAAACCGTGTACGACTCGTCATTCGGCGGTGGGCCTGGCTATTCTCATTGCGGTTCGGTTTTGCCCTATCGGCTTTATTCGCTGGCGGGACCCGCTTTCGAGTCCTTCGACGAAATCTCCCATGGTTTGATGGACATCGCCGACGGGGATTTCTATTTCTCCCAGCTGGTGCCAAATCCGGAGACGTCGATGGTGCTGCCGCTCGATGACCTGTTCGAGCGAGCCCAGCAGATGGTGCTGCGCAATCACAGCAACTATTACGGCTTTTTCGACTGCTTGTTCCATCCGGTGGTTGTCGCTGGATTGACGCCACCTATTCCGGAATTCTTTGACAGGGTGAAGAAGCTTGCACAATTTATGACTGATAAGAACATCCCGTCCCTGTCGATGAAAGATGTCGCAGTTTGGTGGCGGGCAAGACGAAACGTCCAACTCCGCCTGCAGAGCTGGGACAGAAAAACCTTGCGTTTTTCTGCTGTGACGCCCGGTCCTTTGGAGGGCGTGACGCTGGTAATACCGCAACGTGCGAATGGAATGGAGCTTCAGTCTGTCACTGATGGCAATGGTGCGGCGATCGCGATTAATCCCGCCGTCCTGGATGGCAATAACTATGGGATGGTGACGCTGCCTCGCCTCGACACAAACAAAGATCTGGCCGCAAACTACGCCTAGCGTTGAACCTCTTCTGCAGCCATCGGGCGTCCGGGGCATGATATGCAAGCCTCGATCAGGCTCTCTAGATCAGTAAACCCGCTCAGCGCTTCGGCTTGCGGAGCCGGAAGTCCGCCGCTCAATGCCTAAGGGGATGGAGTTGCTGACCTCTACCGATTGCCGCAGATTAGCAGACCACTACAAAGATCGGGCCACCGAGCCTAGGCTCACACAAAGACGATCGACGTGCTAGCAAATATTGCGCGAAGTTATGCCGGCTTGGCGCGCCAGCTTGAACTTCTTACCCGTATCTCCAAGGAAGAGAGTCGTAAACCTCAGCGCTGACGCTTAGTGTTCCTGTCTTCTCGCCCCAATAAGACCGATCGGATCGGAGTAAAACGCGCGGGATCGCCTGCTGCGACTTGGTCGGTACGGCTGTCGACCAATCTGTTAAAAGCTCCCAGAGCGGCGGAATTTGAGTCGAGTATCTTGCGGCTGACAATTGGAAAGCGTGTGATTGGCCAGGCAGCCGGCGGCTGGATCGAACTGCTGGAGCATGCGGTACCAAATGCTCGCTTGTTGCCCGGGGGAAAGTTGCCGCCGGATCTTCGGCTCGACACCATGCAAACTTACTATTGGCTGACCTCGGCCGGTAGCTACGAAGCGGGCTCGCCAGCAACCACCGGCACCGTGTCGCCGGCATAATCGACAAACAATTTCTCGCCGCCGCCGTGGTGCTGGCGCATCACCAGCGCAAGCGGCGGCAGCGGATCGTCGTCTCCGGCCACGAACGCCCGGTACAGCTGAGTGAGCTCGCGCACGAACACGCCCAGCGACCAGCCGTCCGAGACGATGTGGTGCTGGGTCAGCAGGAAGACGTGCGCCTCGTCCGACAGCCGGATCAGCCGGCCGCGGATCAGCGGGCCCCGCGCCAGGTCGAACGGCGTGCGCGCCTCCTGCTGGCACAGCTGCGACAGCGCGGCGTCCGCATCCAGCCTGCCCCGCAGATCGTG
>NZ_JBEGDB010000216.1:0-13877 GCF_043638955.1 Bradyrhizobium sp. 31Argb
CTGGTGGCTACGATGAACCAGAAATCCTCCCTCCGCAAAATCCTTCAATTTGTCTCAAAGGTCTCGACGGCGAACACACCCAGTACGCGGTCGCAAATACATTTGCGTTCTGGGGTCCGTCGATCCTCAAGGGATCCGGGGTTGCCAATGTCTGGTATCTTGGCCTGCTGAACGCGGTTCCGTTCGTGGCCGGCGTGGTGATGATGACGACTGTGGCCTGGCGATCCGACAAGAAGATGGAGCGTCGATGGCACGCGGCGTTCGGACAGGCGCTTTCAGTCGTCGGCCTCATGCTGCTGCCGGCCGGCGTGCATGATCCCCTTCTCGCGGTCGTGTCGCTCGCCCTTGTCGCATCCGGCCATTATGCGTTTTGGTCCGTTTTCTGGGACGATTCCTCCGAGCTACTTCCGTGCCCGCTCGGCGCCGGGAGGCATCGCGCTCGTAGCGAGCATCGGAGCTCTCGGCGGCATCTTCGCGTCGAACTTCATGGGCATGATCAAAGATGCCACGGGTAGCTTCAGTGCCGGGTTCTATGGGATCGCTGCGTTGGCGGCGCTTGGAGTTGTCGTGCTGCTCGTGGGCTTTCCGGCGCGATTGCTGCCGGCAGCCAAGGCATCCTGACGTCGCTGGACGGAATGGGATGTTGCCGGCTTCTGCATATTTCGTTTCCGGCCAGGTACACCTGCGGCCTGATCGGAAACGACGATCGTTATCGCAGCAAGGAGCATGATCGATGGTCGATCGTCCGAACATCATTCTCATCATTACCGACCAGCAGCGCCATGACACTGTGGCCGGGTTGGGCGCGCATTGGATGAAGACGCCAAATCTGGATCGCCTTGTCGCCTCGGGGGTATCGTTCAGAAATTGCTATACGCCGTCGCCGCTGTGCGTTCCGGCGCGCGCCAGCCTCTTCACCGGGATGTACCCCCACAGTCATCACGTCACGATGAATTTCTACAAGTGGGAGCCGGCCTGGGTCCGGTTGCTGGCCGAGGCCGGATACCACTGCGTCAATATCGGGAAGATGCATACGAATCCTTACGACGCGCCTGGAGGGTTTCACCAGCGTATCGTCGTGGAAAACAAGGACCGGCCGATGTTCCTCGATGAACCGGAGCGGGCCTATTATGATCATTGGGATATCGCGCTGCGGGCGCAGGGGCTGACCCGTCCGACTCGCTACGCCAGATACAAGCGCGATCCGGATTACTTCAAGGAAGCGTTGGGCGCGTATCCCTGGGAATACGACGAGTCGATGCATCCGGACACGTTCGTGGGACGCACCGCATGCTGGTGGCTTGAGGAGCGGCAGGCGGACGCGCCGCTCTTCCTCGAGATCGGCTTTCCGGGGCCGCATCCTCCGTTCGACCCGCCGCGGCGCTATATTGACATGTATGACGACGTCGACGTTCCCATGCCCAGGACGACGGCGGCCGAGTTGGCTGCCCAACCGCCGGCGCATCGGGCACTGCGACAGAACATGATCGACAAGAATTTCGATTGCGTTGCGTGGAAGAACGATCCGAGCACCGAGGCGATCCGCCGGATGCGGCGCTACTACGCAGCGAACGTCACGCTGATCGATGAGCAGGTCGGCAATATCATGAGCGTGCTCGAGCGGAAGGGCTATCTGAAGAACGCCATCGTGATTTTCACTTCTGATCACGGCGAGAACCTCGGGGATCATGGGCATATCCAGAAATGGAACATGTACGATACCGCGACCAAGGTTCCGCTGGTCGTGTGGAGTTCAGATCTCAAGACGCGCGATGTCCGGACGGATTCGTTGGTCCAACTGATGGACATTGCCCCCACCATTCTCGACTATGCCGGTGTGGGCATTCCTGCGGGCTGGGAAGCGGTATCGCTGCGGCCCGTTCTGGAGGATGGCACTGCAACCGTCCGCGACAGCGTCTATTCCGAACTCTATCGGGATCACATCCAGAGCGGATCGGAGTGCATCGTCATGCGTCGCGATGCGCGCTGGAAAGCCGTTTGGTATTTGGGCGAGAGCTGCGGTGAACTCTATGATCTGGAAGCGGACCCGGACGAGCTGCAGAATCTCTGGGACTCGAAGCAGCACGTGCAGATCCGGAACGAGTTTGTCCAGCACATCCAGGATTGGCTCATCCGCGGTGCGATCGAGAATCGCGAACAGACCAGGGAAAAGCCGCAGCCCGCAATGGCGATCGGCTAGGTCTGTCTCACCCACGTTGGTTCGTCTCTCGCGCAGGAAAATTCGAATCTAATGAGCTCTGGATACGACTATATCATCGTTGGTGCCGGTTCGGCCGGGTGCGTTCTTGCAAACAGGCTATCTGCCGATCCGGCGCGGCGCGTCCTCCTCCTCGAGACCGGCGGCAGCGACCGGAACTTTTGGCTGAAGCTCCCGGTAGGCTATTACAGGACGATCTACGACAAGCGTTTTTCTCGGCAGTTTGATACGGAGCCTTGCGAGGGAACGGGAGGGCGAGCCATTGTGTGGCCGCGCGGTCGGGTCATCGGCGGTTCATCCTCCATCAACGGACTGATCTTCATCAGGGGGCAGCACGAGGATTTTGACGATTGGTCAAAGCTCGGCGCTTCAGGATGGAGCTACAAGGAGGTGCTTCCGTTCTTCAAACGGTATGAACGCTACGAAGGCGGAGACAGCGAGTATCGCGGAGGGGGCGGCGAGTTCGAGGTTTCCAATCTGCGCAACCGGAATGTCGCCTGTGATTCCTGGTTGGCGGCGGGATCTGAATTCGGTTTGCCCTTCAATGCTGATTTCAACGCCGCGACGACTTACGGCGTCGGGCGGTATCAATTGAGCATTGGCTCTCACTGGAGAACCAGTTCGGCGAGCGCCTTCCTGTATCCTGCCCTGAAGCGGCAGAATCTCACGCTGGTCGCTCATGCTCACGTCAGCAAGATAATCGTGCGCGCACAGGTCGCAACCGGCGTCGAATATATCCGCGACGGTCGCGTCGAGGTTGCCCATGCCGACCGCGAGGTCATCCTGTGCGCCGGGGCAATTCAATCCCCGCATCTTCTTCAATTGTCGGGTATTGGCCCTGCGGATCTGCTTCGTTCGTTGAAGATTCCGGTTGCTGTGGATCAGCCGGAAGTTGGAGCCAATCTTCAGGATCATTATCAGGCGAGAGCCATAGTCCGGCTGAGACGGCCAATTTCTCTGAATGATGAAGTACGCAATCCCGTGAAGCTCGCCGCCATGGGCGCGCGCTGGGCCCTCAACAAGGGCGGTGCCCTTACCGTCGGTGCGGGGCAAGTTGGGGGAGCTGCATGCACGCAGCACGCGATCGGCGGCCGTCCGGACGTCCAGTTCAACGTTATGCCTCTCTCGGTCGACAAGCCGGGAGAGCCCTTGCATCGCTATTCCGGCTTCACGGCATCGGTCTGGCAGTCTCACGCCAAGTCGCGAGGAACCGTCCAGTGTCGGTCGGCGGATCCGCTCGATCAGCCCCGCATTGTTCCCAACTATTTTGCAGAAGCCATCGACCGCAAGACCGTCGTGGCGGGTTTGCAGATGCTGCGGGAAATTTTTGACCAGAAGTCGTTTCGGGGGCTGATGGAATCGGAGGTTCTTCCGGGGCCGGAGTTCGCGGGCGAAGAGGGGCTCTGGCGGTTCGCGCAGATGCATGGCGGCACGGTGTTCCACTGCGTTGGGACTTGCCGCATGGGCGGAGCGGATGCGGTGGTCGATCCCGAACTGCGCGTAAGAGGAATCGATCGTTTGCGGGTGGCCGACGCTTCGGTGATGCCGGTCGTGACCTCTGCAAATACCAACGCTGCTTCGATCATGATCGGCGAGAAGGGGGCGCACCACATACTTTCCCGGAGCCAGGCGGGATAGTTTGCGGTCTGCTGTTGTTTTTTTGGCTACGCTGGAGGACAATGCAACTATAGCTCTAGGATGCCAAGATGGTGCTTTCCGCGGATACGTACGCCCCTAAATACGCGCAGATTGCAGACATTCTGCGACAGCGGATCGCTCGCAATTATTGGCCTAAGCAGGCTCGCCTTCCGCCAAATGAGGCGCTGGCTGAAGAGTTCGGCGTGTCGCGAATCACCATTCGCCAGGCGATCGACATCTTGGTCAATGAACATCTTCTCGAAGCAAGACAGGGCAGCGGTACCTACGTCGCGCAAACTCCGGTGCAGGATCGCTGGCTCCCGGTCGAGACCAGCCTCTCGCAGCTCGTGGAGATGTATAAGGACACTTCGCCAAAGATCATCAATGTATCGGAGCCCTCGAATATCAAGCCGGCCCTGAACGCAAGTGATGGAACGCCGGCTGAACGCTACGTTCACATGAAGCGCGTGCATTATCGCGAGAAGCAGCCCTACTGCGTCATCTCGATTTTTCTCGATGAGGCGGTTTTTCAGAAGCACCCGACTCGTTTCCGGCGGGAAGTGGTGATTCCGATTTTGGCTTCCATGCGCAGTCCCAAGATAACCCGCGCTCGCCAGACACTTACGATCGGTACAGCCGATCTCGAAGCATCCAAGCTTCTTGAAATTCCGCTTGGTTCTCCGGTCGCGGAGGTGCGGCGGGTCTTCAACACCGCTAGCGATCGCGTCATCTACCTCGGCGAAGTGACCTATCGCGGCGACTTCATTCGCATCGATATGGATCTGAAGCCTTAGGAGTCCTCCTCGGATCGAGCAAACGCGAAGCCAAACGTCTCTTCGGCAGGCTTACGCGATGACTTTGCCAGGGTTCATGAGATTGTGGGGATCGAAGGCTTGCTTCAGGAGCTTCAGCGCGTTCAGCTCTGCTCGTGATTTGTAGCGGAGCATCTCCGATCGACGGAGTTGGCCAACGCCGTGTTCTGCGCTGATCGAACCGCCGAGATCGGCGACGATGTCGTGCACAATCCGGTTGATTTCGCTCCGACGTTCAATGAACTGACCGGAGCTAATGCCCAGCGGCGGCATCGGATTATAATGAATATTGCCGTCGCCGAGATGGCCGAACGCAAAGGGACGGATGCCCGGGACTGCGTGCGCCAGGGCAGCGTCGGCACGCTCGATGAACTCAGGCACCTGCGACACCGGGACCGAGACGTCGTGCTTAATGCCGGCACCACCCGCTTTCTGTGCTTCGGCCTGACCTTCGCGAAGGGCCCAGAGACGGAGACGCTTCGCCTCAGAATCCGCGAGCACGCCGTCGATCACCAGGCCTTTTTCCAATGCTTCGGACAGCAATTGCTCGATCGGACTGCGCAGCGTACCCGGTTCGCCATGGCCCGCCGCCTCGATGAGCACATACCACGGGTGCTCCTCGGCAAACGGTGAGATCGCTTCCGGCAGCGCCACCAAGACCCACTTCATGCATTCGCGCCGCATCAGCTCAAACGCGCTGAGGCTCTCCCCGACGTGGCTGCGGGCGATGTGGAGGAGATCAAGTGCCGCCACCGGCGTTGGGACAGCAACGAAAGCCGTGACGATGTCTCGTGGTCTCGGAAATAGCCGCAGCGTGGCGGCGGTGATGATGCCGAGCGTGCCCTCGGCTCCGATAAAGAGTTGTTTAAGATCATAGCCGGTCGAGTCTTTGCGCAAGCCCCGCAGCCCGCTCCACATGCTGCCGTCGGGAAGAACGACTTCGAGCCCGAGCGTCAGAGCGCGCATATTGCCGTAGCGCAGGACCTGCGTTCCTCCCGCGTTGGTCGAAAGGTTGCCGCCGATCTGGCAGGATCCTTCGGATGCGAGGCTGAGCGGAAACAACCGGTTGACATCAACTGCATGCGTCTGCACCTCTGCGAGCGGCATCCCTGCCTCGACCGTAATGGTGTCGTTCTGCGGGTCGACCGCGCGTAGGGCGCGCATCCGCTCCAGCGAAATGATCACGCTGCGGGGGTCGACTGGCTGAGCACCGCCCGCCAGGCCGGTGTTGCCGCCCTGAGGTACCATCGAAATGCCTGCCTTTCGGCATGCGGTCACGACAGCAGAAACTTGGGCAGTGGAGGAGGGGCGCGCGACATATTGCGCGGGTCCCCGGAACGCGCCGTCGAAAGAAATACAATAGCGCTCGAACTCAGCATTCGGCTCGACCAGGCCTTGGGGGCCCAAGATTGCGCGCAGACGGTCGCCAAGGTCGTTCGTCAGCATGTCTCCCGTCGCGATGATGTGCACAACGCTGTCTCCCCTTCAGTCAGGTAAAGTCAAAGGCGCCGCGGTGGCGGCGCGTGAGTTGCGCGAGCGCGTCGAGCGATGGCGCGCCCAACTGTCCCATCGCGGTCTCCAGCTCTTCCTTCAAGAGTCCAGCGACATAGGCTGCGCCTCTTCCACCGAGTGCGCCGAGCCCGAGAAGGAATGCGCGCCCCGCAAATGTGCCGCTGGCGCCGAGCGCGATAGCGCGCGCGACGTCAAGGCCCGATCGTATGCCGCTGTCGAACAGGACGGTGGCTCTCGTCCCGACTCTTGCAACGATAGCGGGCAGGACGTCGATCGCAGCAGGCGCAGCGTCGAACTGGCGACCACCATGATTGGAGACCATGATGCCATCCACTCCCACTGCAAGCGCCTGTTCGGCATCATCGGGATGCATGACACCTTTTACGACCAGCGCGCCTGACCAGGCATCCCGCATCCGCTTCATGACATCCCAGGAAAACGTGCCCTTGATCTGGCTCTGTACAAAGCCGGCGGTGTTCGCCAGCGTCGGCGGCTTTTCGACGTAACGCTCCATGTTGCGAAAGGTCGGCGTGCCCGCTGTGGCGAGCGCAAGCAGCCACGGCGACGACAGAGCCACGTCCAAGAGGGTTCTTGGCGTGGGACGAAATGGGACCACCAGGCCGTTGCGCAGATCACGAGGACGCTTGGAGCGAACCGGCGCATCCAGCGTCGCCGCCAGCACTCGCACGCCAGCCGCGTCCGCCCGCTTGATCAGATCGAAGGTGACGGCGTGGTCGTCGGCGGGCAGTCCGTAGAGCTGAAACCAGGCATAAGGACCCGCAAGCTCGGCGACGTCTTCGATCGTAGCGGTGGCGAGCGTGCCGGCAATATAGGGAATCCTTGCCTTGCCGGCTGCGCTTGCGAAAATCCGCGTGGCGCCAGGCCAGATGATGCCGTCAATTCCCACGGGAGAGATGCCGATCGGCGCGGCGCAACGGACGCCGAACAGCTCAACCTCAGTGCTAACGGGACCAGGCTTGCCGTAGCGGGGGACCAACTCCACCGCATCCAGCGCCAGTCGATTGCGCCGCGTGTTCAGATCGTCACCCGTTCCGCCCTCGAGAAAATCGAAGGCGAAGCGCGGGATACGGCGGCGGGCGCGGCGCTCGATGTCATCCAGCGTGGGCAAACGCTGACGCAAGCGAGCCTCGGGGCTTGTTCCGCTGCCGGCACCCCAGGCTTGCGCGCGCGGTGAGGAGCGGCGAAGATCGCCCGTCATGAGAAAGCATCCTTGGTTGCGTGACCGCATCTCTCATAGGACGCGTCTCGTCATCACCGCAAATAATTAGGGATGATGACCGCGATAGCTTCTGATGATTGCCGGCAGGATGGCTACCGCGACTTGGCGCGCCGTATAGCTCGGCGCCTCGCGGTATCTCCGGAAGCCGGCTGCACATAGTTGCTTGCCGATGTTGCGGCCTCGAGCAGGTCGTGGCGAATGATGTCCAGCACGGCTCTGGCGGCGGCGGACACCATTCGGCGCGGATGATGAACCCAGGCGATCGATCGGACGATGCGCGGTTCGGCGAAGCGGTGCGCCCTCACCCTGCCGTCCGCCAGGGACTGTTGAAGTGCAATCGTGGGCAGCACGGTCACGAGATTGGTGGTCGCGATCACGTCGCAAACCGCGGGCAGGGTGTCGAGCTCCAGTCTCGGCTTCAATTCGATGCCGGCTGTGGTGGCATGCTCCTCCAGGATCATGCGCAGGCCGTGCCGTTTCGATGGCATGACCAGGTCGAACTCGGAGAGATGCCCGAAACGCAGGTTCGTCGGTGGCTTGATCGGCGCATCCTTTCGACAGGCGAACACCATCTCTTCGTCCATCACATGGTGCGTGGCGAGCGAAACGCGCCGGCGTGGCACGTTGATCAGCGCAAAGTCGAGTTGCCCGGAATTCACCCAGTCGGTCAAGGTTTCCGTGTATCCCTCGCAGGCCGAGAGCGTGATTTCCGGATAGAGATGAGCAACGGTTGCGGACGAACTCGCCATCGTGCTCTGCGCCACCGAAGTAATCAGTCCGACCGACACCCGGCCGGAAATACGGCCGTTGAGCCGCGCCATTTCCTGCTTGGCATATTCGACGTCGCGCACGATAGGAAACACGAGCCGCGAGAACGCTTCGCCGGCGACCGTCAGCGTCATTCCGTTGATGCTCCGCTCGAACAGCTTTTGGCCAAGCTCGGCCTCAAGTTTGGCGATCTGCATGCTGAGTGCCGGCTGTACGATGTTGAGCTGGCGGGCTGCGCGGGTCACGTTCCTCTCTTCCGCCAGGCAAAGGAAGTATTGCATCTGCCTGAGTTCCATTGGTGTTTCCTTCCTGTCCGCGCCGGTGTTGCCGGTTGCCGTTAGGCATCATTTTGGATGATCGAGTTAATCATCAATCATTATTTGTACTGATCTTAGCTTGCCTCTACTGTCCGTTCAAACAGCTTGACGCGCCTGCAGCCCGAGATCGGGGCATCGCGCCGCCCAGGCAAACAACATTCATTTCGATGGCCGCGACGCCTGGCGTCACTTGCGTCGCGGCACCAGGGAGCAGAAGCGAAGCATCATGCAGGATCGGACGCCCTCACGGCTGATTATCGGCATTTCCGGTGCCTCCGGCGTCGTCTACGGCGTGCGCTTGCTGCAATTGCTCCGCAACGCCGGTATCGAAACGCACCTGGTGATGTCGAAGGCGGCGGAACAGACCTTCGCCTATGAAACCGACCTGAAGATTGCCGAGGTGAGGGCGCTCGCCAATTTTAGTCACCCCATCGATGATATGGCAGCCTCGATCTCCAGCGGCTCGTTTCGCACGGCAGGCATGATCGTCGCGCCGTGTTCGATGCGATCAATGTCGGAGATTGCGTCGGGCGTCACCACGACGCTCCTGACCAGGGCCGCCGACGTCGTGCTCAAGGAGCGTCGCCGGCTGGTGTTGATGGTGCGCGAGACGCCGCTGCACACCGGCCACCTACGCACCATGACCGCGCTTTCAGAGATGGGAGCGATCATCGCGCCGCCGGTGCCGGCGTTCTATGCCAAGCCCGACAGCCTGGACGACATGGTCGAGCATACGGTCGGGCGTGTGCTCGACCTGTTCGACATCGACATCGGCGTGGTGCGCCGCTGGGGCGAGGATGAGGCATTGAAGCGTCGTTCGCCACGAAAAATTGCTCCCTATGCTTGAAGAAGACCACGGAAAGGATCGCAACATGCGGACCGAGAACCTGGCCAGAACCGCTGCGGCGGAGGCGCCGAGTGATTTGCGCGCGTGGCTCGCTCACCTCGCCAAGCGCGGCAAGCTCGCCGTCGCCCGCGAGGGAGTAGGGCTGGTCGATGAGCTTGCTGCCGTGTCGAAGCGGCTTGAGCGCGACCGCGCCGTCTTGTTTCCAAAACCCGGCGGACACGACATCCCGGTGGTCGCCAATCTGTTCGCGGGCCGTGACTGGGTGGCCGATTCCATCGGTGTCAGCGAGGAGCAGTTGTTGACGCATTTCCTTGCGGCGGCGCGTGCGCCGCTTCCGAGCCTGGAAGTGACAAGCGGGCCGGTGCAGGAGGTCGTCCATAACGAGGTCGACCTGATCCGGCAGTTGCCGATCCCGAAACACAACGAGCGCGATAGCGGCCCCTATATCACGGCGGGACTGTTGATCGCGCGCAATCCGCGCAACGGCATTCAGAACGTGTCGATTCATCGCTGCCAGATCAGCGGTCCGAACCGCATCGGCATTCTGCTGTTGCCCCGGCATACACTTTCCTACTTCCGCACGGCCGAGGAAGCAGGCGAGGCGCTGGAGATCGCCATCGTCATCGGGGTTCATCCGGCCTTGATTCTGGCATCGCAGGCGATTGCTGCGCTGGACGAGGACGAGATGGGGATTGCCGGGGCGCTGCTCGGTCGTCCCGTCGACGTTGTGAAGTGCAAGACCAACTCCGTCCGGGTTCCCGCCCACGCCGAGATCGTGATCGAAGGTCGAATTCTCCCCGGGGTTCGTGAGCCGGAAGGGCCATTCGGCGAATTTCCCCAATACTACGGACCGCGCGCCGATCGCGAAGTGATCGAGGTCGATCTGGTCACTCACCGCGCCGAGCCGATCTACCATACCATCGTCGGCGGTGGCTACGAGCATCTCGTTCTCGGCGGCGTGCCGCGCGAGGCGACGCTGCTGCAGCATCTGCGGCGCAGTTTTCCGAACGTGCTCGATGTACGCCTTACCCGCGGCGGCACCTGTCGTTATCACCTTGCCGTCAAGATCGACAAGATCACCGACGGCGAGCCGAAGAACATCATCATGTCTGCCTTCGGCGCCCACTATGACATCAAGCAGGTCGTCGTCGTCGACAGGGACGTCAACATCGGTGATCCCGAGGAGATCGAGTGGGCGGTGGCGACACGTTTCCAGGCCGACCGCGATCTTCTGGTGGTTTCCGGTGCGCTCGGCTCCAAGCTCGATCCAACCACGAGCAACGGGATCAGCGCCAAGATGGGGTTCGACGCGACGGTGCCGGTCGGCGCGCCCGAGTTCGATTTCAAGCGGATCCATGTCAAGGGCGAGGAGGAGGTCAACCTCGCCGAGGTCCTGCAAAAGGATCCCAATGCCGCGCTCTCCCGCGTTCTTGCACGGGCGCGATAGGCAAGAGGTTGATCCGAGCACATTGACAACGAAGCGTCCGCAGAACGGACGGTAGCAGATAAACATTGGGAGGTGGTGGATGTTCTCTAGGATAATTCGCGCGAGCTTGGTTGTCGTTTCGGTCGCGGCATCGGGCATGATGCCGGCGCGGGCAGAAAAAACCGACGAGGTCAAGGTCGCGATCAACAACGTGGTCAGCGATGTTGTCTTTCATCTTGCCGCGGAACGTGGGTTTTTTGCCGAACAGAATCTCAACGTCACGCTGATCAGCTTCGATTCCGGACCGAAGATGATTGCGCCGCTGGGCGCAGGGCAGATCGACGTTGGCGCAGGAGCGTCTTCCGCAGGGCTCTACAATGCGGTGGCGCGCGGCATCAATGTGAAGGTCGTTGCCGATAAGGGCTCCACGCCGCGCTCTTACGACTACATGCCGCTGCTCGTCCGCAAGGCGCTGGTCGACAACGGCAGCGTCAAGACTGTTGCGGACCTGAAGGGAATGAAATTCGGCGAGGTTGGTCCGGGTGCAGCGACCAACGCAAAGCTCAGCTACATCCTGGGCAGCGCAGGGCTCGCTTACAAGGACGTAACGCACAACTATATCAACTATCCCCAGCAGATCGCAGCCTTCACCACCGGTGCAATCGATGCGGCGATCACGACGGAGCCGTCGGTCACGCAGGCCATCAATAGCGGCGTCGCCGTGAAATTCGTCGCCGATGGCTATCCGGATCAGCAGGTTGCCGTGCTGCTCTATGGCGGTGACTTCATCGCCAAGCGTCCGGCCGTCGCCGAGCGCTTCATGATTGCCTACCTCAAGGCGGCGCGCGTCTATAACGATGCCACCGCTGGCGGAAAATTCACGGGCAAGGGCGCGGACAAGGTGATCCAGACCATTATGAAGAGCACGGGTCTCAAGGATCCCGACCTGTTTCAGAAGATGGTGCCAAATGGCATCGATCCCGACGGCAAGGTCAATGTGAAGAGCATGGCCGATGATCTGAAGTTCTTTGCCGACAACGGCTATCTTGAGCGGCCTGCCAAAGTGGAAGACGTCGTGGATTCCTCATTCGCCGAGAAGGCGGTGCAGAAGCTTGGCTCCTACAAGCCGGTCGAGAACTAACGGCAAATCGCAGGGATACGTCATGGCTATTGCGAGCACGTTAAGTAGACAAGGCCGGCCGGAGCTGGTGTCGTCGACACCACAGCTTTCGCTGTCTGGTGTCAGCAAGTATTTCGGAACGTCGGGCTTCGTTGCCCTCGACGGCATCACTATGGATATTCCGCAGGGGCAGTTCTTCGTGATCGTTGGCCCGAGCGGCTGTGGCAAGACCACATTGCTGCGTATCCTGGCCGGGCTCGATACTCAGAGCTCAGGCACGGTCGCCGTCAACAGGACGGATGAGAAACGCCCGGTCAACTCCATGATCTTCCAGGGCGACTCGCTGTTCCCCTGGATGACGGTATTCGACAACGCCGCCTACGGTCTGCGCATGCGGCGCGTCCCTGAGGCGCAGGTGTCTGACACGGTCCACACGTGGCTCGAGCGGATCGGCCTGTGGCGGTTTCGCGACCGCTATCCCAATCAGCTATCCGGCGGCATGCGCCAACGTGTGTCGATCGTGCGAGCTTTCGCCAATGACCCGGAAATCCTGTTCATGGACGAACCGTTCTCGGCGCTGGACGAGCAGAACAAGCTCCTGCTCCATGAGGAGCTGCTGCGGATCTGGGAAGCGACCAAGAAGACGGTCGTGTTCATCACCCACAGCGTGGACGAAGCGGTCACGCTTGGTGACCGCATCATGATCATGACTGCCAATCCTGGGCGCGCCAAGGCCGTGCTCGAGGTGCCGTTCCCGCGTCCGCGGAATGTGCTGGAGCTCCGGCAAAAGCCTTCTTATGGCGATCTCGTCTTCCACATCTGGGAACAATTGCGCGAGGAGGTGCAGCGCGCACGTCAGAACGCGGAAGGAGAGAAGGTATGAGCGCCGAGGTCAAAGGCCGTGACAGGGTAGTCGGTGTCGTCACGCCCATCGTGCTGTTGGGTCTCTGGGAGCTCGCGGCCCAATTTGGGCTTCTCGATGCGCGCTTCTTTCCGCCGCCATCGGCCATCGTTCATCAGTTTGCCACGTTGGTCGCTTCCGGTGAGCTTGGCGCCAATGTCATCGCAAGTCTCAAGCGCCTCGCGCTCGGCATGCTGCTCGGCGGCGTGCCCGCGTTGTTCCTTGGTCTTGCCATGGGCATATCGCGGCCGCTGCGTGCGGCGATCGATCCTTTGATCTCCGCCACCTATCCGATCCCGAAGAGCGCCATTCTCCCGCTGGTGCTCTTGATCTTCGGTCTCGGCGAAATGTCGAAGGTGGTCATGGTCGCGCTGGGCGCGTTCTACCCGATCATCATCAATACGGTGGTCGGCGTCGCCAACATCGACAAGATCTATCTCGACGTCGGACACAATTACCGGGCCAGTCGGTGGCAGGTGTTTCGAACCATCGCCTTGCCCGGAGCGTTGCCTTCGATCATGGCCGGTGTCAAATTGGCGGTCGGAATGGGCCTGATCCTGATCGCGATTTCCGAGATGGTCGCCGCCAATGACGGCATCGGCTACATGATCTGGAATGCCTGGCAGGTGCTGACCGTCGACACGATGTATGTCGGGCTTCTCGTGATCGCGGTGCTCGGATTCCTGTTCTCGATCGTGCTCGATGAGATCGAACATCGCCTCATTCCCTGGAAGCGTAGGGCATGATCGATGGCCAGCTCTCTGTCATCAAGCAATCGTCGGGTGAGCAACGATCGATGTTGACGACCTCAGGCCCGCGCAGCGGTGGCGAAATCCTCATCGATACGCTGAAGATCCACGGCGTCGACACGGTATTCTGCCTGCCGGGGGAAAGCTTTCTCGCCGCAATCGATGCGCTGGCCGGGGCCGGCAACCCGATCCGGACCATCGTGACGCGTCATGAGGCTGGCGCGGCCCACATGGCCGAGGCCTATGGAAAGCCGCATTGCCTCACCAAGGATGTTACCGGAGAACTGACCGTCAGGATTGGGGCGGCGATACCGAATCGGATCGGTGTC